>CBFGZJ010000107.1:0-6300 GCA_965653215.1 uncultured Sphingomonas sp.
TATAGTCCCGAATGCAGGTACCGTCCGCGGTTGGGTAATCGGTTCCGAAGATCTCGACATGGCTGCGCTTGCCGGCCGCCGCCTCAACCGCGACCTTGATCAGGTGTGTCGAGCCCTTGCCGGCCTGGCCGGATCGACCCTGCGGATCAGCCCCGGCGACATTGAAGTAGCGCAGGGCGGCGTAGTTGAAACCATAGGCGGCCGAGCAGTCGGCCAGCATCTGCTCGGTCATCCATTTGGACGCGCCATAGGGGTTGATAGGCGCCTTTTCCGCCTGTTCAACGACCGGCACCTCGGCCGGAGCACCATAGACTGCAGCGGTCGATGAAAAGACGATGTGTTTGACGCCGGCGGCGATCGCAGCACCAATCAGCGCATGGCTGGCAAGCGTGTTGTTGGCATAATAATCGAGCGGGCGTTCGACCGATTCCGGAACCACGATCGATCCCGCGAAGTGCATGATGGCCCCGACCTGATGATCGTTCAGCACGCCTTCGATGAGCGGCCGGTCGGCGATGTTGCCGAGGACCAACGGCACCCCATCCGGAACCAGGCGGCGGGACCCGTTGGACAGGTCGTCGACCACCACGACGGGCCAGCCCTGATCCACCAGAGCAAGCACGGCATGACTGCCGATGAAGCCCGCGCCGCCGGTAACGAGTACGGTCGGGCGCTGTGAATCGGACGCGGTCGACTTCATCGCAGGACGGCTATCGAAGTGGACCAGCGAAGGCCAGCGGCTTTTTCCGGGCTTGCACCGCGCGGGCGGCAGACTATCAGTCCCGCCGGATCATTCGCACCTTCGGCTTCCAACCACAAAGGGCAGCATGAGCGTTACCGTTTCAAGTGCGTTCGACGCCGGTAACATCCGGCTCGTCGGGATCGAGGGCGACCGCATCGACCTGGAGATCGTCAAGGATCACCAGTCCGATTTCTACCAGTGGTTCTACTTCCGGGTCGCGGGGGCACGCGGACGCGAGCTCACGCTCCGGATCCTTAACGCCGCCGGTGCCGCCTACCCGGATGGGTGGCCGGACTATCGCGCCTGCTATTCAACCGATCGCGAGGAGTGGCTTCGAGCCGATGGCACCAGCTATGCCGACGGGGTCCTGACGATCCGGCTGACACCCGATCAGGATATTGTCTGGATTGCCTACTTCGCGCCCTATTCGATGGAGCGGCACCACGATCTGGTGACCTCAGTCGCGGCAATCGAGGGTGTCCGCTACCGCTCACTCGGCAAGTCCCTCGACGGCCAGGATATCGATTGCCTCACCATCGGCGACGGGCCGCTTAGTGTCTGGCTCTACGCTCGCCAGCACCCCGGCGAGACAATGGCGGAATGGTGGATGGAAGGCGCGCTTGAAAAACTGACGGACCCGGAAGACCCGGTCGCGCGGACATTGCGCAGCGCGTGCACCTTCCATGTCGTTCCGAACATGAATCCTGATGGATCGCGGCGCGGCCACCTGCGCACCAATGCCATTGGAGTGAACCTGAACCGCGAATGGCATGCGCCCTCGGCCGAGCGCAGCCCGGAAGTGCTCTGTGTCCGCAACGCGATGGACGAGAGTGGCGTCGATTTCGCGATGGATGTTCATGGCGACGAGGCGATTCCCGCGAACTTCCTCGCCGGTTTCGAGGGCATTCCTTCGATCACCGATCGCCAGGCGCGGGTGTTTGATCGATTCAGCGATGCGCTGCTTGAGCTATCCCCCGATTTCCAGATGGAGAAGGGCTATGAGATCGCCAAACCGGGAGCGGCCAACATGTCGATGTCGACGGCCCAGCTTGCGGAGCGATTTGGCTGCGTTTCGATGACGCTGGAAATGCCATTCAAGGACAATTTCGACTTGCCCGACCCGGTGCGCGGCTGGTCTCCCCAGCGCAGCATCCACCTTGCGCACGCCTGCCTGGCTGCGCTTCACGCCATCCTGCCCGACCTCAAGAAAGACTGACCTGATGCCGACCCTCGTCCTGCTCCGCCACGGGCAGTCACAATGGAATCTGGAGAATCGCTTCACCGGCTGGTGGGATGTCGACCTGACGGAGCTCGGGATCAACGAGGCGCGCACCGCAGGACGCTTGCTCAAGGAGCGTGGGTTCGAGTTCGATCATTGCTTCACCAGCGTTCAGACGCGCGCGATCCGCACGCTCCACCTGGTGCTCCATGAAATGGATCAGCTGTGGCTCCCGGTGACCAAGCACTGGCACCTCAATGAGCGGCATTATGGCGGGCTGACCGGGCTGAACAAGGCGGAGATGACGGCCAAGGTCGGAGAGGCACAGGTGAAGATCTGGAGACGCTCGTTCGACGTCCCGCCGCCCGCGCTCGAATCCGACAGCCCGTATCAGCTCAATTCCGATCGCCGCTATGCCGGCATTCCGATCCCGACGACCGAGAGCCTCAAAGACACTATCGCCCGGGTCCTGCCCTATTGGGAGGCATCGATCGCTCCGCGGTTGCGCGCTGGCGAGCGGATCATCGTCGCGGCGCACGGTAACTCCCTGCGCGCACTCGAGAAGCATCTCTCGCGCATTGCGGACGATGACATCGTCGGCCTGGAAATTCCGACCGGCCAGCCGATCGTCTATGAACTGAGCGCCGACCTGTCGGTCAACGATCGCTACTATCTGTCGGATCGCTGAGGGGAGCGGCGGTCAGGCGGCGGCGCGCGTCGAATACATCGCGCGGTCGGCCCGGGCCATTGCGGCCTCTGCCGTGTCGCCGCGCTCAAGCGTGGTTACCCCGATCGAGATGCTGAGCGGGATGATTACGCCGTCCTGCGTAAAGGCGCATTTGGCGATTCGCTCGCGCAACCGCTCCGCTGTTTCGGCCGCGTGAGTTTGGTCCGACCGCTCCAGCAGGATCGCAAACTCGTCGCCGCCAATGCGGGCAACAAAGTCACTTTGCCGCACCCCTTCGACCAGCAATTGCGAAACGTGGATCAGCGCCGCGTCGCCAGCGCAATGCCCATGATTGTCGTTGAGCTTCTTCAGGCCATTGAGATCCACGAAGAGCATTGCGCAGGGTTCGTCATACCGATCGATCCGCGCCAGGAGCCGTTCGAGCGAGCGGATAAAGCCGCGCCGGTTCGGCAGCGGCACCAGCGTGTCATGGTGGGCGAGCTGATCGAGTTCGGCGATCCGAGTCTTCAGCCGCGCGACAATCGAGCGCAAACGCTCGATTTCCCTAAGCATTTCAGTCGAATCGGAATCCCTGTTCATCAGACGCAACTTACCCCGTCGGCCGACAATTACCCACATTGTGGATAAATGCCGAATCCTGAATCGGGACAAGGCGTTGCGCTCATCACACAGGGTTCCTAAAGCCAGCGGCTCGCAGGTCTGAGGGGTCAGGAATGAGTGACGCGCCGTCCGTTGGAATCATCATGGGCAGCACCTCCGATTGGGAAACCATGCGGCATTCCGCCGAGACGCTCGACCAGCTGGCGATCCCGTATGAGACGCGCGTCGTTTCCGCCCACCGCACGCCTGAGCGGCTGTATGACTATGCCCGATCGGCGGCGGGACGCGGGCTCAAGCTGATCATCGCGGGAGCGGGCGGCGCCGCCCACTTGCCGGGCATGGCGGCATCGATGACCGCGCTTCCGGTGTTCGGCGTGCCCGTCGAGTCCCAGGCGCTCAACGGCGTCGATAGCCTGTTGTCGATCGTCCAGATGCCGGCCGGAATTCCCGTGGGCACTCTCGCGATTGGCCGCGCCGGCGCAGTTAACGCCGCGCTCCTCGCCGCCGCCGTGCTGGCGATCGGCGACAGCGAACTTGCCACACGGCTCGCCGACTTTCGCGCGGCCCAAACGGACTCGGTTCCCGACGCCCCGCAATGATCGTACCGCCAGGATCGACCATCGGCATCGTCGGCGGCGGCCAGCTCGGCCGTATGCTCTCGATGGCCGCGGCGCAGCTCGGCTATCGCTGCCATATTTTTGCGCCCGAGCCGCATCCCTGCGCCACGGATGTCACTGCCTGTTTCACCCGCGGCAGCTATGAAGACTCGGCGGCGCTGCGCCAGTTCGCGGACTCGGTCGCCGTAGTCACCTATGAGTTTGAAAATTTGCCGGCGGCGTCCCTGGCCGCGCTCGGCGCGAAGCTTCGCCCGGGCGTACGCTCGCTGGAGGTTTCTCAGGATCGGGCGGTCGAGAAAAGGTTCGTCGAACAGTGCGGCGGCCGCTTGGCGGAGTGGCGAGCCATCGACGGTTCGGAGGACCTCAAAGCGGCAGTGAATGCAATCGGTGTGCCGCTGCTGCTGAAGAGCCGCCGTGACGGCTATGACGGTAAGGGCCAGGCGCGAGTGCGATCGGCGGGCGAGGCGCGAGCAGCCTGGGATTCGATCGGAAGCGTCCCGGCAGTGGCCGAGGCGCTAGTAAGCTTCGACGCCGAGTTTTCGGTTCTGCTCGCCCGTACCGCCGACGGTCGGATCGCCTTCTGGGACAGTCCGGAGAACCGGCACTCGGACGGCATTCTGCGCACATCGACCGTACCAGCCGGACCCGCGATCCAGCCCCACATCGAATCCGCTCGGACGATCGCCGCCGAGATCGCCAGCAAGCTCGACCATATCGGCGTTCTGACCGTCGAATTCTTTGCCTGTGCAGAGGGACCGATCGTCAACGAGATCGCGCCGCGCGTTCACAACAGTGGCCATTGGACCATCGAAGGCGCGGCGACCTCGCAGTTCGAGCAGCACATCCGCGCTGTCTGCGGCCTCCCGCTGGGTGATCCGGCTCTCGTTAGTCCAGCCGTCACAATGGACAATCTGATCGGCGACGATGTTGACCGCGTCCCTGCGCTAATCGCCGAGAGTGGTGCGCACCTCCATCTCTACGGCAAGGGCGACGCCCGGCCCGGCCGCAAGATGGGTCATGTGACGCGGGTGAGGCTGCAACCGTAATCGGGCGTCGCTGTCACCCCGGGCGTGACCCGGGGTCTGCCTGCCTCCTTGTTGCGCCGATGCAACGGCTCCCTTGTGTCTACCTCCTCGCCAAGGCGTCCCACAGCACCTTCTACACAGGCGTGACGATCGACCTCCTTGCGCGCATCTGGCAGCATCGAACCGAAGCAACCAAGGGCTTCACCGCTCGCTACGGGATCAAGCGACTGGTGTGGTTTGAGGCGCACGACACGATGGAGGCGGCAATCCGCCGCGAGAAACAGATCAAGCGATGGGCGAGGCAGTGGAAATATGACCTTGTGAACGCCGTCAATCCCACCTGGCGCGACTTGGCAGAGGATTTCGGCTTCGCGCCGCTGCCAATCGGGAGAAGGGCAGACCCCGGGTCAAGCCCGGGGTGACGGCGATGTCCGCTTTCGACCCATTGCGGACGGTCGCAACTGACGTATCCTGTGCCGAAAGGGGCAGCTTATGCTGGTTAGCTTTGAATTGAGGAAGAACAACAATTCAGACGTGCTTGACGTCGTTGTCGACGAGGACGGTCTTAACGATCTGATGGCACAGCTAAGTTTATTGAGGGAAAAGCGAACAGACCACATCCACATGTTCGCCGAGAGTTGGGGTGGATACCCTCTCGCCGAAGCACCAGTGAACGATGGAGCCAAGCCGATCCGACATGTGCAGATCACACTCCGATAACTTCGACGGTGATGTCCGCTTTCCACCCATAACGGACATTCGCGAACCTACTTTCCTACAACGTCACCCGTGTGCGAGAGCCAAGCAGGCTTTTTCTCATTGATGCAGATCGGCGCAGCCGAGATTGCCGAGCACTGCTTGCGACTGTGAACATTGTGAACATTCGTGGCGGACACGGGTCGTCACCCCAGGCCTGATCCCCGGGGTGACGCTTTCCGGCCCTCGCCTGTTACTGCGTCAGCTGAGTCTTGGGCGTGACCACCCGGACGACCACCCGACGCGCTTCGTCGTTGCTGCCCGGCGCGGACTCGCCCGGAGCGGTCGTGCCTTCGCCCATCGGTGATGGTGACAGGACCCGCCCCGGCTGGATCAGCCCGGTCTGGCGCAGGTAATTGCTGACGTTCATCGCCCGGCGCATGCTCAGCCGCTCGTTCGCGGCCTGGTTGCCGCGTGGGTCAGCAAAGCCAAGGATCGAGATGCGATAGTTGCCATAGGAGGGAGCCGCCTCCGCCAGTCCGCGCAGCTCCTGCCGATACTTGCTGGCGACGACCGCGCTTCCGCTCGGGAAGTAAACCGTTGCTTCCTTCTGGATTACATATTCCTGACCCTCGATGATTGCTTTCCGAAGCTCGCCGAACTCGGTCATCGTTCCGGCCTTGGTCGCGATCGCCGTCTTCCAGTCGCGTTCT
>CBFGZJ010000108.1:0-6294 GCA_965653215.1 uncultured Sphingomonas sp.
CCGGGTCCTGGGCGATCACCTGGTTCGCCGGTGCGTCGTCGGCGACGAACTCGGGCAGGGGTGGCTCCTCGTCCTCGATGGCCAGGTTGGACCAGCCACAATCGCAGCCCTTGCAGCGTTCCTGGCGGTGCGGGGCCAAGCTCCAGGCGAAGCCGTACTGCTCCGCGCACTCGAAGCGCTGCAAGGAGAACGATACCTCCGCCTGGCCGAGCGCAGGCCGGCCAACGAAGCCTTCCTCTACGGCTGGCTTGCAAACCGAACAGGCTAAGACGCCGATACACAATGAACCAAAATAAATCACGTGAGGACGGAAGCATGGCGTTGATCGAAGCGATTATTGGGCCGGTGACCAAGCTGCTCGACAAAATTATCCCCGATCCGCAAGCGCGAGACCGAGCCAAGCTCGAACTACTCAAGCTGCAGAATGATCAGGAGATGGCGACCATCGCGGTCCAGATGCAGGCGATTGTCGCGGAGGCTCAGTCCGCCGATCCGTGGACCAGCCGCGCAAGGCCGAGCTTTCTCTATGTCATGTACACGCTGATCCTGTGGGCGATCCCGATGGGGTTGATCGCCGCCGCCGATCCCAAGATGGCGCTCGGTATCGGCAACGGCATGACGACTTACCTGCGTGGGATCCCGGAGGAGCTGTATGCGCTGTTTGGCACCGGTTACCTCGGCTACACGGCAGCGCGTACGTGGGGGAAGGTCAAAGGGGTGGAAAAATGACCGGATGTCGCCCTTGCTAGAAGCGGATGCGCGCGGTCGCCTGTAATGTTCGTCCGCGAGGCTTGTGCCGCGCTAAGCCGAGTGCACCCGCCTGATCGAGGCGGCCGGCGGGATAGACGCGCACCGGATCCTTGAGCCGCTTCGCCGAACCGATGGAAAATGTGACCGGCCGCCCTTCGACTCGGACCTCCTGGCTGAGTGAGAAGCTGCGTTGGCGTGCTCCAAGCGGACCGCTGCGAAGATCGTAATCAATCGGATCGATGCCATAGCGGGACGCGGGATTGCGCCGCGCCTGTTCATCAGGCTCCGCGACGCTGATCGACAGGATTGGAAACTTTCGCGGCGTGCTGCTCGGAGGTTCGGCCGCCGCCGAAGACGCCATGAAGAATGACGCGGAGAGGGAAAGCGACAGGCAACATCTGTTCATCGCGGATGATCAACGGTTCAGCCCAAACTTGTTTCCGCCCTGCATCGAATTGGGACTGAGGGGCGCTGCTTGCGATCCGCGTCTCCGCTTCCCAGATCAGGGGCTGGAGCGGGAGCAGTCATGGATCAGTGGCACGGCACAACCATCATCGGGGTCAAGCGCGGCAATCAGACGGTTATTGCCGGCGATGGTCAGGTTTCTCTGGGGAATACGGTCATCAAGCCGAACGCCCGCAAGGTACGGCGGCTTGGCGCAGATGGCGATGTGATCGGCGGCTTCGCGGGAGCGACGGCGGATGCATTCACTCTGTTCGAGCGGCTTGAGAAGAAGCTCGAGGCGCATAACGGCCAGCTTCTCCGCGCCGCGGTCGAACTCGCCAAGGATTGGCGGACCGACAAATATCTTCGCAATCTTGAAGCGATGATGATCGTTGCCGATTCAGAGACGATGCTGATCCTGACCGGGAACGGCGATGTGCTCGAGCCCGAAGGCGGGATTGCCGCGATCGGTTCGGGCGGAAACTATGCGCTGGCCGCCGCACGGGCTCTCGCCGATTACGAGCCGGATCCGGAAACCTTGGCGCGCAGGGCCATGGCGATTGCCGCTGAAGTTTGCGTGTTCACCAACGATCGGCTGACCGTCGAAACCATTGGCGGCTAGCCCGCCGCAACTGACCGGAACCCAATGAACGAGAATCTGACCCCTAAAGCCATCGTTGCTGCGCTTGATGAGCATATCATCGGCCAGACCGAGGCGAAGCGCGCCGTCGCCGTCGCGTTGCGCAATCGCTGGCGCCGACAGCAGCTTGACCCGGAACTGCGCGACGAAGTCACCCCGAAGAACATCCTGATGATTGGCCCGACCGGCTGCGGCAAGACCGAAATCAGTCGGCGGCTGGCCAAGTTGGCCGACGCGCCATTCGTGAAGGTCGAAGCGACCAAGTTCACGGAGGTGGGCTATGTCGGCCGCGACGTCGAACAGATCGCCCGCGACCTGGTCGAGGAAGCCGTGCGCCTGGAGCGCGACCGCCGCCGGGCTTCCGTTGCTGAAGCTGCGGAGCAGAGCGCCGTCGAAACGCTGCTCGACGCCTTGACTGGGAAAGGCGCGAGCGAGGCCACTCGCATGAGCTTTCGGCAGCGGCTTGCGGAAGGCAGCCTGGATGATGCCGAGGTCGAGATCGAGGTGACCGATGCACCGCAACTGCCGCTCGATATGGGGCTTGGCGGGCAGGTGGGTATGATCAACCTCTCGGAAATGATGGGCAAGGCGTTAGGTCGGCTCCCAACCAAGCGCCGCAAGTTCAAGGTTCGCGAGGCGCTCGCGCGGTTGACGGAGGAGGAAGCCGACAAGCGGCTCGATCCGGACGATCTCAACAGGGCTGCGCTCGCGGATGCCGAGGCCAATGGGATCGTGTTCCTCGATGAGGTCGACAAGATTGCCGTCAGCGATGTGCGCGGTGGCTCGGTCAGTCGCGAAGGGGTGCAGCGGGACTTGCTGCCGCTGATCGAAGGCACGACGGTCGCGACCAAATATGGTCCACTGAAGACCGACCATATCCTGTTCATCGCCAGCGGCGCCTTCCATGTCGCCAAGCCGGCAGACCTGCTGCCGGAACTGCAAGGGCGCCTGCCGATCAGGGTGGAGCTGAAGGCGCTCACGGAGCAGGATTTCGTCCGCATCCTGTCCGCGACCCGATCGAGCCTGACAGAGCAATATCAGGCGCTGCTCGCGACTGAAGGGGTCGAGATCCGTTTTGCTGACGACGGCATCGCGGCGCTGGCGCGGATCGCGGCAGAGGTGAATTCGGCGGTTGAGAATATCGGCGCACGACGGCTGCAGACGGTGATGGAACGGCTGCTGGAAGAGGTCAGCTTCGAGGCCGAAGAGCGGCGTGGCGAGAAGCTGGTGGTGGATGCGGCCTTCGTCGATCAGCAGCTCGCCGGCATCGCCCGGAATACCGATCTCAGCCGTTACGTGCTGTAATCACCGACGCGCCGGTATCGCCATAACAGCCCCTGAGCGAAGGGACTCCAGGCGCTGGTGCGGACACCCGCAATGCGCAGCCTGTCAGCGACCCACTGGTTGCAGGTGGTGATGGCATTGGCTGACCCGACGCCTTCATAAAAGGCATCATGGTGCCAATAGCCAGCGTGGTCGATCCGCCGCGGCCGGCCGGTTGCTCCGAGATCGAAGCTCGCCCGAACTCCGGCCCACAAGCGGCGATACTCCTCGGGCCGCAGGCGAATTGCACGCAGTTCCGTTCCGGGCTCCGCAACCCGTTCGACATGCATGATGCGGTCGCCGCCCGTCAGGCCGGCCAGCGCCGCCCTTGGCCGCAAGTCCCGCCAGCGCGGTGTCTCCAGATAGATGCGTCGTTCTCCCGCGCCGAACGCGATCCACTTCGGGTCGGGCGGCGGCCGGGCGAAATCATGCTCCGGCAGCAATGGTCTCCAATCCAGCCCCTGAGCTTGCGCCG
Organism: uncultured Sphingomonas sp.; assembly: GCA_965653215.1. Taxonomy (GTDB): domain Bacteria; phylum Pseudomonadota; class Alphaproteobacteria; order Sphingomonadales; family Sphingomonadaceae; genus Sphingomicrobium. The sequence continues at coordinate 3,633 of CBFGZJ010000108.1, forward strand.
GCATGAGCAAGTCGATGTGGACCCCATTGGTTCGAAGGTAAACTGTCGTTCCTTGCTCAGCTTCGGTCCAGTCGCGGTTGACCGGCAATAGGGCGCCGATCAGAGCGGCAAGCAAGTAGAAGACAGGGATCGCTGCCAGCGCAATCAGCATGACCCGCCCTAGCGAGAATTTCCGACGGCGGCGGCGGCGGGGCATCGCTTTCCTCAAGGATGGTCGGGGCGACTGGATTCGAACCAGCGACCCCCACACCCCCAGTGTGATGCGCTACCAGGCTGCGCTACGCCCCGACCGAAGGGCCGCGATGTAGTTGCGGCGCGAGATGATGGCAAGCCAAGCTTGGCTCCCCGGACCCGACTTGCGCCCGAAGGCCCGGCCGTGATAGCGCCCGCCGCCGGCAGCAATCCGCATCGCCCGCTAGCGCGAACCCAAGAGAATTCCGTGCCGATGACCAACTTTCTTCAACTGACTTCCGCTGCTGCGGCCGGACAGGCGAACAGTCCCGCCGGGATCCTCGTTGGCCTGCTCCCGTGGATCGCGATATTTGTGATCTTCTATTTCCTGATGATTCGTCCGCAGCAGCGCCGGATGAAGGAGCATCAGGCCACTATCGCCGCAGTCAAGAAAGGCGACGAGGTTGTCACCGGAGGCGGCGTTCGCGGCAAGGTTACGCGAGTCGACGATCATGACGTTGAGGTCGAAATCGCCAGCGGTGTCCGGGTCCGGGTCGTCAAATCGACCCTCAGCGATGTCGTCAACCGCTCGTCGAAGCCGGCTAACGACTAATGCTCGATTTCCCGCGGTGGAAGGTGTGGGCCGTCAGCCTGACGATCCTCCTCGGCATTCTCTTCGCCATTCCGAGCCTGCTTCCGCAATCCCAGATCAGCGCCTGGCCGGCATGGTTGCCGAGCAGCCGCATCAACCTTGGCCTTGACCTCGCCGGCGGGAGCCACCTGTTGCTCGAGGCCGATGCCGCGGACGCGGCCAAGCAGCGGCTGCAGTCGATGGAAGATTCGGTCACGACCGAGATGCGCCGCAACCAGCCGCGCATTGCTATTGGCGATATCTCGACCTCCGGCGGCAGGCTGTCATTCATGGTCCGCAACCCGGCTCAGGTTGATGCCGCGGTCGAGCGGTTGCGGGCGATCACCCAGCCGGTCGGACTGACTGGAGCGCGCGACTGGGACGTTAACGTCGTCGATTCCACCCGCGTCGTGCTGACTCCGACCAAGTCAGGCGCGGAGCAGGCCCTGAAGAATGCCCTGACTGTTGCCCGTGACGTGGTCCGGCGGCGGATCGATCCGGGCGGAACCAAGGAAGTCACGGTCGTCAACCAGGGCGAGCGGCGCATTCTGGTCCAGGTGCCTGGCGTTGAGGATCCGGAGGCCCTGAAAAAGCTGATCGGCCAGACTGCCCGTTTGGAATTCAAGCTGGTCGACCTGACGGCTGATCCCGCCGAGGTTGCGGCCGGACGCGCTCCCCCAGGCAGTCAGGTCCTGCCAATGGCGGACGGCAGCGGCGCGGTGGCGGTGCAGCGGCGGGTGATGGTGTCGGGCGATCAGCTCACCGATGCCAAGCAGTCGTTCGACCAGAATGGCGATCCGGTCGTCTCAATCACGTTCAACTCGAGCGGAGCGCGCCGTTTTGGCCGCGCAACTCAAGAGAATGTCGGCAAGCCGTTCGCGATCATCCTCGACGACAAGGTGCTGTCCTACCCGAACATCAACGAGCCCATCCTTGGCGGTCAGGCGCAGATCAGCGGCAACTTCACGGTGGAAAGCGCCAACCAGCTGGCGATCTCCCTCGCCAGCGGCAAGCTGCCGATCAAGCTCAACGTGATCGAGGAACGCACGGTCGGGCCGGAATTGGGCAAGGACTCGATTCAAAAAGGGGTCATCGCCAGCATCGTCGCGACCCTGGCGGTGATCGGGTTCATGATCATCACCTATGGGCGGTTCGGACTGTACGCGACGGCCGCTCTGGCGGTGAACGCCCTGCTGATCCTCGGCATCATGGCCCTGTTCAACGCCACGCTGACGCTGCCGGGGATCGCCGGCTTTGTGCTCACCATCGGCGCGGCGGTGGATGCCAATGTGCTGATCAATGAACGCATCCGCGAAGAGCAGCGGCGCGGGCGCAAGATCCTCGATTCGATCGAAACCGGCTACAAGGAAGCATCGACCGCGATCTTCGACGCCAACATCACCAACGTCATCGCTGCAGCCTTGATGTTCTACTTCGGGTCCGGACCTATCCGCGGCTTCGCGGTGGTGCTGATGATCGGCATCGTCACCTCGGTGTTCACGGCCGTGAACTTCACCCGCATGCTGGTGGCGCTGTGGATCAGGCGCCAGCGGCCGCGCGCGCTGTACATCTGAAAGCTCTCACGATGCGCCTGCTGAAGCTCGTTCCCGACAACACCAACATCGATTTCATGCGGTGGCGGAATATCGCGCTGATCCTGTCGCTTTTGGCCACTATCGCGAGCATTGCGCTGGTTGCTGTCAAGGGCCTCAACCTCGGCGTAGACTTCGTCGGCGGCCAGATGATCCGCACCACGTTCGCTCAGCCGGTCGCTGTCGATCAGTTACGCGAGCGGGTAGCAGCACTCGGCCTCGGGGAAGCGAACATCCAGGAGTTTGGCGGACCGCGCAGCTATCAGAT
>CBFGZJ010000109.1:0-6289 GCA_965653215.1 uncultured Sphingomonas sp.
CGGACGCGAACCTGATGATGATCGTCGGCGTGTGGACGCTCTCGCCGGGCATCGGGCTTATGACCTGGTGTCGCTGCTCAAGGACGCGCGGCGCGATGTCTCGCCCGGCCTCGAACAAGAGATGATCGAGCGCTACATCCGCGACGCCGGCATTTCCGATCGGGAGCAATTCCTGGCCGACTATCATGTGCTGGGGGCTCAGCGGAATTCCAAGATCCTGGGCATCTTCACGCGTTTGTGGAAGCGGGACTCAAAACCGCACTATCTGCCGCTGCAACCGCGTGTCTGGGCGCACTTGGAAGACAGTTTGCGTCATCCTGCGCTTGCGCCGGTGCGCGCCTGGTTCGATGCCAATCTCCCGTTGGAGATGCGCGCGGACGCGTGGCGGGAGCATCTCGCTTGAGCGGTGCGGCCAAGGCGCTCCGGCTACGGGCCGAGATCGCGACCTCGGTCCCGCATACGGCGATGGTCATGGCGGCCGGGCTGGGCAAGCGTATGCGGCCCCTCACCGCCACTCGGCCCAAGCCATTGGTGGAGGTCGCCGGGAAAGCGCTGATCGATCATGTGCTCGACCGGCTTCGCGCCGCCGGCGTCGGGCGGATTGTCGTCAACGTCCACTACCTCGCCGATGCTCTCGAAGCGCACCTCGCAACGCATGCGAAGGACCTTGACGTGAGCGTTTCCGACGAGCGCGTGGAACTGCTCGAGACCGGCGGTGGACTGATCCACGCCGAGCCGATGATCGACTGCGATCCCTTCCTGGTGGTCAACAGCGACAATTTCTGGATTGATGGACCGGTCGATACGATCCGGCTGCTTGCGTCGCATTGGGATCAAGCGCGGATGGATGCGCTCCTGCTGGTGGTTCCCCAGGCTAGAGCCGGAAACCACCGCGGGCTTGGGGACTTCCACATGGATTCGCATGGACGGCTACGCCGCCGGGTGAGGGGCCGCGTCGCGCCCTTTGTGTTCACGGGAATCCAGATCATTTCCAAGCGCCTGCTGCGGGACTCTCCGGATGGTCCGTTTTCCACCAACATCTTGTGGGATCGGGCGATCGAGGAGGGCCGCTGTTTCGGAGCGGTCCACCAGGGCTTGTGGTTCGACGTCGGGACTCCGGAAGCAGTGAGGGCCACCGAGTCCGTTCTCACTCATGCCTGAGGCGCCCGCCGAGCCGCGGCTCGGAAGTCCAGCGGTGTGGACGATCCCGTCGCACCGGTCGTTCGCTGACTCGCTCGCCTCCGGAGTGATCGCGAGGTTCGGCAAGGACCCGCTGGCCTTTGCGCGAGGGCGAATCCTGCTGCCGAATAATCGCGCGGTCGGAACGCTGATCGAGGCGTTTGTTCGGCACAGTGGCGGAGGTTTGCTGATGCCGCGCCTGATCCCGATTGGCGACCCTGAGATTTCCGAACGGATCGGTGCTGCTCTGGACCCGGCTGACGCCGATGATCCGCCTATTCCGCCCGCCATCGATCCGCTCCAGCGCCTGCTCACCCTTGCCAATCTGGTCCGGACACATTCCGGCACTGCGATGCTGCCGGGGGAAGCGCTTCGTCTCGCTGCCGACCTCGAGCGCACGATCGACGCGCTGACGATTGAGGAAGTGGATATCTCGCGCCTCGCCGGGGCAGTCGATGATGCGCCCGACCTCGCCGCCCATTGGCAGATGTCGCTAGATAAGCTGCGCGTGCTGCTCGACGATTGGCCGCGCGAGCTTGCCCGGATGGGCCGGATCGACCTCGCCGACCGGCGCAACCGGCTGTTGCGCTCGCTGGCCGGGCGGTGGTTGAACTCCCCGCCGGATGGTTTCACGATCGCTGCCGGAATCACCACCGCTGCGCCGGCCGTAGCGGCGCTTCTCGCCACCATTGCCCGGATGCCGCAAGGCGCAGTTGTTCTTCCCGGCCTAGCCCTCGACCGGGTCATGGGCGAGCAGGAGTGGGACGCGCTCGGCCCGGTCGACGGGCGAAGGCCAGAGGAGACCCATCCGCAGTTTCACCTCAAGTTGCTGCTTGACCGGATCGGCGTTGCCCGTGCGGAGGTCGGCGTCTGGCGAGGCGGTGGAGCGCCCGCTGCGCAGGCGGTTCGCGGCCGCGCCGTCGCCAATGCGATGACCGCGGCCGACTTCAGCGACAAATGGAACGAGTTGCCCTCCGCCGAGCGGCGTCTGACCGGGGTTCGCTGCGCCGAGTTCCCCGACCCGGCGAGCGAAGCGCAGGCCATCGCGCTGGCAATGCGCGAAGTGCTCGAGACGCCAGGACGAACCGCGGCGCTGGTCACTCCGGACCGGGCGCTCGCGGCCCGAGTCTCGGCGCTTCTCCGCAGATGGAATGTCGCTGCTGACGACAGTGCCGGTTCCCCACTGTCCAGCGAGCCTGCCGGAACCCTGCTGCTGGCAATTGCGGCGGCAGCAGCCGACCGGCTGGGGCCAGTCGCGCTGCTTGCCCTGATCAAGCATCCGCTGGTGCGGGACGGCGAGGCGCGGCAGCAATGGCTCGATGCGGCGCGTGCGCTGGACCTTAAGCTGCGCGGCCCACGTCCACCCGCGGGTTTAGCCGGCCTGGATCAGCTGCTCGGGTCAACGCCGGCGTGGACCCAGGTTCGTCCTGCGATTGCTCCGCTCGAACAGCGGTTCTCGACAGTGCTGACCTTTGCGGCGTGGGCCGGTGCGATCCGCGAATGTGCAACCGCGCTTGCGGGCGAGGGTGCATGGCGTGGCCCCGCCGGACGAATGATGGGCGAGTTGCTGGTCGAAATCGAGAATTCGCCTGCGGCTACAAGCCTGTCGGTGACCGCCGCCGAAGCAGTGCCGATGCTCCGCCAATTGCTCGATCAGCGAGTGGTTCGGCCAGCCTATGGAAGCCATCCTCGGCTTGCGATCCGCGGTCTGCTTGAAGCCCGGCTGCATCAAGCCGATCTGATGATCCTCGGCAGCTTGAACGAAGGCGTATGGCCTGCGCTTCCGCCCCCTGATCCCTGGCTCGCGCCGAAGATCCGCGCCCATCTTGGCCTTCCCGGTCTCGAATTCAGAAGCGGGCTCTCCGCGCATGATTTCTCCAGCGCCCTGGGTGCCCCTTCGGTGCTGTTGACGAGGGCGAGGCGCGACTCCCGTTCGCCCACGGTCGCGTCCCGCTTTTGGTTGCGCCTGCAGGCGATGACTGGAGGTCTTACCCGTGACACGCGGCTCGAACGGATGGTCGCCGCGCTCGATCAGCCGGTTTCTGCAAGTCCGGTCGATCGTCCAGCGCCGGATCCACCGGTCGAGGACCGTCCCGATCGCATTCGCGTTACGGCCGTGGATCGGTTGAAGGCTGATCCGTTCGCCTTCTACGCGAACGCGATGCTCAAGCTGTCGAAGCTTGATCCGGTTGACGCCGAGCATAGCGCTGCGTGGAAGGGGACGGCCGTCCATAAAGTGCTCGAGGAGTGGCTTAAGCAGGATGACAGCGATCCTGACCGGCTACTCGATCGCGCGAAAGCGCTGGTCGAGGGCGAGGCCATCCACCCGATGCTTCGCGCCTTATGGCAGCCGCGGCTGCTTGAAGCGATCGATTGGATTGCGCGGACGGAGCGCTCTCATCGGGATCAGGGGCGCCGAGCGGTGGCCGCCGAGGTCAGCGGAGAAGCACTGATCGGCGGAGTGACCGTTTATGGAAAAGCCGATCGCATCGACCGGCTGCTCGACGGCAAGCTGGTGATCGTCGATTACAAGACCGGCAAGCCTCCAACGTCGAAGGCGGTCACGGAAGGCTTCGCGCTCCAGCTCGGACTCCTCGGGCTCATCGGACGAAGCGGCGGCTTTCCGTCGATCACAGGGGACGCCGGCAGGCATGAATATTGGTCGCTGGCCAAAGCCAACGGCAGCTTCGGCAAGCTCGTGGCTGCCGACAAGGAAATCGGTCCCATCGAATTCCTCGACCAGGCGGAGCGCCAGTTCGTGGCAATCGCGGCCGCTTACCTGAGGGGCGGCGAACCGTTCACGGCCAAGCTTCACCCCGCCTATGCGCCCTATGGCGACTATGACCAGCTGATGCGGCTTGAGGAATGGTACGGACGCGCCTGAGCGTGTCAGCTCTTGCTGCGCGGTTTCTTGAGCTTGGACGCATAGAGTAACGCGGCGACAATGGCGGCTGAGCCGATCCCCACGGCGACCCCAGTCGTCACCAACTTGTTGCGGCGCTCCTGAGCGCTTTCTTCCGACACAAATCTTTTCCTTGATTGAAAGGCCGAGCGAACCGACGAATGCCGGTTCGCTCAGTCAGTCGTCAACGGTGAAGTTGGCCCCGGATTGCCCCCGCGGGGAAATCAGCCGTGTGGAGATTGACGTGGAACTGCGCGGGGTTGTTCTTGATGTCATCCGCGAGCGAACCGTCGATCTTTGCACAGGCTTTGCCACGGCCGGTGCTGTCAACAATCAGCGGAACCACCGGCGGGCCGGCTTCGCCCGCAGCACCGCGATGGATGTGCGCGGCAACCACTGGACTCAGGTTGGCGACGTCCTTCACCTCGTAGCAAAGGTTATCGGTCGCATCGACGATCGATACCTCAGCGCGGCCAGTGCCGTCTGGATCTCCCGGACCGGGCACTTCCGCGGCACCCGTCATTTCCGCCTGGTGGGTGGTGCCGACGGCTTCGGCAACGGACTCCTCGGTGGTTGAACATCCGGCCAGCGCAAAGGTGGCGGTGCCGAGCGCCAGCAAGGCAATACGCTTCATTGTCCCACTCCTGTCGTTTTGGACCGGGAAAAAGCGAGCGAAGACCGAGATTGTTCCTGCCCTGAACTGAACTGCTCGCATGGGCTTGGGAGCGCCGCTACAGAAGCCTGATGGGGGTTCGACTCAAGCCGCTGAAGCGCCTGGAGGGAGATCAGGCGCGAGCCGCCGACCCGCAGGTCCATGCCGCACTTTCCGCGTCCGCCGGAACGGGTAAGACTCATGTGCTGACCGCCCGCGTTCTGAGGCTGCTGCTGTCAGGAGTATTCCCCGAGCACCTGCTGTGCCTGACCTTCACAAAAGCGGGTGCCGCCGAAATGGCGAACCGGGTGGGCGAGCGGCTGGCGCTGTGGGTGCGGCTTCCTGATGCCGCATTGCGCAAGGAACTCTTTGCTCTTGGCGAGCAGCCGACACCGCCGCTGATGCAGCGGGCGCGTCAGCTGTTTGCCCGGGTGCTCGATGCTGCCGGCGGGCTGCGCATCCAGACCATTCACAGCTTCGCCCAGACTCTGCTTGGTGCTTTCCCGGCCGAGGCTGGGATCACTCCCCAATTCCGGCCGATCGAAGGACGCGAAGAGTCGCAGCTCGCGCGCGACACGCTGGCCGCGATGATCACCGCGGCCGAGCTTCGGCGTGATCATTCCCTGATCGATGATGTCCAGCAACTCAGCCTCAGGCTCGGCGAGAAGGGCGCTGAAGCCTATCTCATGCAGTGCGCGCGTGCGCCCGAAGCGATGCGCCTGTTCACCGTTCCCGGCGCCGCGGAGACCTGGCTGCGGCGACAGATCAACCTGCCGGAGGACTCGATCGAAGCCTTGCTGGCTTCCCATTGTGCCGACGACAGCTTCGATTGCGATCTGCTGCGCGCGATCGCCGACACCAACCGGCGATGGGGCACGATCGAAGGCGGCAGGCATGTGGAGGTCATCGACAGCTGGCTCGCCCAAGATCCGGCAGCGCGCGTGGTCCAACTGGAGATGTTGGCTTCGGTCGTGTTCACCAAGGAGCGCACGCTGCGCAAGGCGAAGGCGGGGCAGCTGAAGCTTTGCGCTGACTATCCCGAACAATGTCAGCGTCTTGCCGATGCGCTTGCCGAGTTGCTTCGCCTGCAGCGGGGGGCGTCATTGGTGGCGCTCCTTGCCGCCGGGCTGCGCGCCGGAGCGGCCTTTGCCGAGGCCTATGCCAATGCCAAGCGGACTTCAGGCGTTGCCGATTTCGATGATCTGATCCGTTGGACTCGGCGCCTGCTTGAAATGCCGGGCATGGGCGAGTGGGTCCGCTATAAGCTGGATAGCCGCACGGACCATATTCTGGTGGACGAAGCTCAGGACACCAACGCCGATCAATGGTCGATCGTCGGGGCCTTGACCGAGGAGTTTTTTGCCGGAGCAGGCGCTTCTGACCGGACAACCCGCACCTTGTTCATGGTCGGCGACTTCAAGCAGGCGATCTTCGGTTTTCAGGGAACCGATCCGCGCGAGTTCGAGCGCATGCGCCAGACGGTGCGGGAGAAGGCGCGGGACAATATCGAGTCAGCGGTGGCAGCGGATTCTGAACGACTCGCCACCGAGTTCCGA
>CBFGZJ010000110.1:0-6277 GCA_965653215.1 uncultured Sphingomonas sp.
GGTTTGAATAACATCGATCTCGACATCCGGGATGTCGACGTGCCGCTGTCCGATCTTGGCCACCGCCAGGCGCGTGCCGCCGGCCGCTGGTTCGCAGCGCTTCCGGAAGATGAGCGGCCGGAGGTCATCCTCTCTTCCCCGTATATCCGCGCTCGCCAAACGGCTGAGGCAATTTGCGAGGCAGGGGCGCTGTTCGGCGGCGAAAAGGCGAAGACCGTCATCGACGAACGGCTGCGCGAGCGGGAGTTCGGGGTGTTCGACGGACTTACCACTCGCGGCATCCAGGACAAATATCCGGAGGAATGGTCGCACCGCGTGCGGCTCGGGAAATTCTACCATCGCGCTCCCGGCGGTGAGAGTTGGGCGGATGTCATCCTCCGGCTCCGCAGCGCCCTTGATACCATCAGCCTTCACTACGCGGACAGGCGGGTGCTGGTGGTGTGCCACCAGGTTGTGGTTCTGTGCTTCCGCTACATCCTTGAAGAGCTTGAGGAGGCCCAAATTCTGGGTATCGACAAGCAGGCGGACATCCTCAATTGCGGCATTTGCGCCTATGAGTTCGATCTGGATGAACGCGACATCTGCACGCCGCGGCTCTCCCTGTGGAACCACGGCGCTCCACTTGAAGAGGAAGGCGCGCCCAAGACGGCCGAGCCGGACGTGATGGTCGGCACCCGCTGATGCCAGCAAAGCCGATGCCGCTCACTCGAGCCGCACTGAAGGATTTCCCGCTTCCAAAGGTGGAGCAAGACGAAAAGAACAGCCGTGGGCGGCTACTGATCATCGCCGGCAACCGCGAACTCGCCGGAGCAGCCCTGCTCTGTGCAGCAGCGGCAATGCGCTCCGGCTGCGGCAAGCTGAAGATTGCGACTGCGCAGAGCCATGCCGTGCCGGTGGGCACCGCGATGCCGGAAGCCCGGGTCATCGCCATTGCTGAATCAAAGGATGGCGGCTTGGCGCGATCTGCGATCCAGCCGCTGAGCGAATTGGCAAACTCAGTCGATGCAGTGGTCGCCGGGCCGGGAATGATGCCTAACGCCGCCTGTTCCGCCCTTGCCCGGCAGCTGTGCGGATCCTCCTGCGCGATCGCCTTCGACGCGGGATTGCTGCGTTCGTTGCCCGCGGCCGTCGACCAGGTCAGGCGCGCGAAGTCGCCTGCGATCCTGCTCCCTCACGCTGATGAGATGGCCTCGCTGCTGGACTGCTCGGCGGAGGAGGTCGAAGCTGATCCACTTGAGCATGGCCGAGCCTGTGCCGAGCGCTACGGTGCAGTGACCCTGGTCAAGGGCCCGCGCAGTCATGTGGTCGCCCCGGATGGACGCGCATGGCTGTTCGAAGGGGGAAGTCCCGGCCTTGGCGTATCAGGCAGCGGCGATACTCTCGCCGGGATCGTGGGGGGGCTGCTCGCGCGCGGTGCCGACCCGCTTACCGCGCTGCTGTGGTCAGTCCTGCTTCACGGCGAAGCGGGAGCCCGGCTGTCGCAATCGGTCGGTCAGATCGGCTTCCTCGCGCGGGAGATCCCGGATCAGATTCCAGCCCTGCTTGATCGGAAACGCGTGGCTCAATAACCCTTGAGCTCGTCTCCGGTGAGGCGAACCACATGGACCACGTTGGTTGATCCCGCTGTAGCGAATGGGACGCCGGCGATGATGACCACGCGCTCTCCGCCGCTCGCGATCTTGTGGCGAAGCACCATCCGCTTGGCTTTTTCGACCATCTCCTCGAAGCTGGCGACATCGCGCGTGTGGACTGCGTGCGCGCCCCACAGCAGCCCCAGCCGGCGCGCCGTCGACATCTTGGGAGTGAGCACCAGCACCGGCACCGGTGGCCGTTCGCGCGCGATCCTGCGAGCAGTTGACCCGGACATGGTGAAGCACACCAGTGCACTCGCCGAGAGCGTCTGCGCGATTTGATAGGCCGAGCGGGCGATCGCGTCCGCCGCAGTCGGCTCCGGCAATGTTTCGGTGAAGTGGATTCGAGCGTCGTGAATCGGATCGCGTTCCGCGGTCACGCCGATCCGGTTCATCATCTCCACCGACTCGATCGGATATTGTCCGGCGGCGCTTTCAGCCGAAAGCATGACCGCGTCGGCACCGTCGTAGATGGCGGTCGCAACGTCGTTCACCTCAGCCCGGGTGGGGGTCGGCGAGCTGATCATCGACTCGAGCATCTGCGTCGCCACCACCACCGGCTTGCCGAGCTGACGCGCCCGCGCGACGATCCGGTTCTGCAGCGGCGGAACCTCTTCCGGCGGAAGCTCGACGCCGAGGTCGCCGCGAGCGACCATTACCGCGTCCGCCTGCTCCAGAATTTCGTCCAGCCGCTCAATTGCCTGCGGCTTCTCGATCTTGGCGAGCAGCGATGCACGGCCGTCGATAATCTGCCGCGCCTCGGCGACGTCCTCCGGCCGCTGAACGAACGACAGGGCAATCCAGTCGGCACCCTGCTCGAGCGCGAATTCGAGATCGCCCCGGTCCTTTTCCGTGAGCGCCGGGATCGGCACCAGCACGTCCGGGACATTCACGCCCTTGTGGTTGCTGACCTTGCCGCCGACTTCCACACGGGTCGTGATGATGTCGTCCACCGAATTCGTGATCCGCAGACGCACCTTGCCATCGTCGATCAGCAAGCGGTCGCCTTCGTGAACCGCATTGAACAGCTCCGGGTGCGGCAGCTCCACCCGATGCGCATCACCAAGCGTCCGGCGCCGATCGAGGCGGAAGTCGCTCCCTTTCTCGACCATGGCGGAGCCGCCTGCGAAATCGCCCACGCGCAGCTTCGGCCCCTGGAGGTCGAACAGGATGGTGGTCGGCCGTCCGAGGTCCTTCTCCAGTCCCCGAATAGCTTCGACGATCCTGGCTTTGTCGTGCTGCGTGCCGTGGCTCATGTTGATCCGGAACGCATCGGCCCCAGCCAGCATCAGCTTGCGGATCATCTCCGGACTGCTGCTTGCCGGTCCAAGCGTCGCCAGGATCCGAACCTTGCGCTCCCGCGGATGAAATCGAGCTGTCACTAGCATCCTCGCTGTCGATCGGAGCGGTTGCCAATAGTGCAAACGACGGCATGTTCAACCGGCTTGAGACGCGCGGCGCGGTCGCTTAATGCCACGCGAAATTCATACAGAATCGAAAGGGCGGGAATGGCTGACGGGAACGTCTCCGCAGAGCAGTTGCGGTTGTTCATTGAACGGATCGAGCGGCTTGAGGAGGAAAAGCGGGGCATCGCCGATGATGTGAAGGACGTCTACGGCGAAGCCAAGGCCAACGGCTACGACACGAAGACGATGCGGGCGATTGTCCGGCTTCGCCGCATGGAAAAGAACGCCCGCGACGAACAGGATGCGCTGCTGGAGACCTACCGCACCGCCCTCGGTCTCGCCTGAGGACTATCGGCGATGGCAGGCCATTCCAAGTTCAAGAACATCATGCATCGCAAGGGCGCTCAGGACAAAAAGCGCTCGGCGATGTTTTCAAAGCTCAGCCGCGAAATCACGGTGGCGGCGAAGATGGGACTGCCCGATCCGGATATGAACCCGCGGCTCCGCGCTGCCATTCTGGCGGCGAAGGCGCAGTCGATGCCGAAGGACAACATTCAGCGCTCGATCGACAAGGCGGCCAAGGGCGAAGGCGATAATTACGAGGAGATCCGCTACGAGGGGTTCGGTCCGGGTGGCGTCGCACTCATCGTCGAGGCCCTGTCCGACAACCGAAACCGCACCGCGACCAACGTCCGCACAATCTTCTCCAAGAACGGCGGCAATCTCGGTGCGTCGGGCTCGGTCAGCCACGGGTTCGAACGGCTGGGCCTGATTGAATATGGATCGGGCGCGGGCGATGTCGACCATGTGCTTGAAGCCGCAATCGAGGTCGGCGCGCAGGACGTCGAGTCCGATGAAGAAGGCCATGAGATCTGGACCAGCGTCGAGACTTTGCATGAAGTCGCCAAGGCGCTGGAGCCCCTGCTCGGCGAGCCGGAGGGCACCAAACTGGGTTGGAAGCCGGGAACCGAGGTCGAGGTGCGTGGCGACGACGCGGCGCTACTGATGAAGCTGATCGACACGCTTGAAGACGATGATGACGTCCAGACCGTCTGGGGCAACTACGACGTGCCCGAGGATGAGCTGGAGAAGCTGGCCTGATCATCCTTGGCCTCGATCCCGGCCTCGGAACGACCGGCTGGGGGCTGATCAGGGCGGAAGGCAACCGTTTGTCGCACCTTGCCAATGGCCAGGTGAGGACCAGCACGGGCGATCCCTTGCCCGCCCGACTGGCGGATCTCGCGACCCAACTCGAGGCACTGCTCACTGAGCATCGGCCGGAATCCGCGGCCGTGGAGGAAGTGTTCGTCAACCAGAACCCTGCCTCCACGCTTAAGCTGTCCCACGCGCGGGGAGTGGTGCTGATGACCGCCGCACGCGCCGGGATCGGTATTGGCGAATACTCCCCCACCGTGGTCAAGAAGGCCGTGGTCGGGACCGGGCGCGCGGACAAGCCGCAGGTTCATGCGATGGTCGAGCGGTTATTGCCCGGAGCCAAGATAGTGGGCCCCGACTCCGCTGATGCGCTCGCGGTTGCAATCACCCACGCTCACCATCTGGCGAGCGCGCGCGAAAAAGACCGCTAGAGGCTCTTCGACCGGCGGTAGCGCTGGATTTCATGGCGCTCCGACGCAGCATTGACGGTGCAGCCGCCGGGCCGGCGATACAGGCATTGGCGATATTTCCCATCGCCGTTGCAAGCGACTTGCGCAAAATCAGGCAGGGATGTTCCCGCCGGCGCGATGACGGTGTTGAATGCAGGACCCTCCACCCCATTAGGCGCATCCAGCCGGTGCTCGTCGAACAAATAGAGCGGCACCTGACGGTCCATGACGTGCCGGGTCGCCTGCCAGATGTCGTCGCCCAGGAATGCGATCGCGCAGACCTTGGGGTCCTTCGCTGCCTGATTGGCGAGCCGGCCCATGGTCGATTCACGGATCGACTCCCACTGTTCCGGCTCTCGGGCGGCAAGCGAAAATGACAGCACGGCAACCGCGGCCACGACCGACGCAGCCGACCAGCGCCGCGCCCTTTCCCCCGGCCACCAGCGCTCGATCAACGAGATCCAGCCGATTGCCGCCACGAGCACGAACAGCGTCTGCGTCAGCGCGACATAGCGATACTCCTTGTTCCCGAGGAACATATGGACGGCGAGGTTCGCCACCGCCGTCCAGATCAGCGGCTTGTAGGCCGCGGGCGCACCGACCAGGCCGATCAGAATCAGCGGCAGCGCCCACAGCCAATTGCTGCCTATCGTCCCGAAATACCAACCGGGCGGCTGGTGACCGAAAGCCGCCCCCCGCCAGCCGAAAATCGTATGAGAGAAATTCTGCCACACCCATTCGAACGGCCATTGGCCGAACGCCATATCAATCAGCGAGCTGGCGGCAACAATCGGAAGGGCCCCAAGGATCAAGGCCCGCCAGCCTCGCCAAGCGGTGCCCAGCAGTAGACCGGCGAGGACAATCACGGCGGGTCCGTACTGGATGCGGAATATGACGCTTAGGGCCAGCATCGCCCCGGCCCCCGCCGACGCCCCGGGCGTCCGGGAGCGCATCAGCAGGGCGGCGGCGATCAACAAGGCAGTGACCGACATTGTTTCTGTCAGCACGTGGACAGACCAGACGACGATCTCGAACCACAAGGCCATTGCCCCGAGCGCGGCCACGGCATGGCGGGACGAGCTCGTCCGGCCGATCGCCCATCCCGCCGGCAGCATTGACAATGCGAACAGGGCCGCAACCAGCCTCGCGGCGAGGATTCCGCCCTCCGCTCCACCTGAGGCATGGCCAAGCGCCATCGGGCCGGCCAGCAGCAAGGGCAGGACGCGGCTGCGCAGCCCATCGACATATTCCCACGGGATCAGCCCGAACCCGGTCAGGATCCGAAACGCCTGTTCCAGATATTGGTGAGTCTCGTCGGCCCAGTAGGCGGTATAGAGGTCGAATTGGCTGATCCGCGCAGCCAGACCGGCCACGAACAGCATCAATATGAGCACCAGATCCCGCCGACCTGGTGCGTTACTCTCCCCCTGCACCATGTCACCGGTCTGACTGGCTCCCTGGGGTTAGGCAAGGTGTCCCTTGCGCGCTCGATGGTTTGGCCTAGACCCTATGGCCATGATCGCGCGGCTCACCGGAATCCTCGCCGAAACCAGCGCCGACACGGCGATCATCGACGTCGGCGGCGTCGGTTATTTGGTCCATACCAGCAGCCGCACGCTGGACGCGCTCGGTCCGG
>CBFGZJ010000111.1:0-6226 GCA_965653215.1 uncultured Sphingomonas sp.
AATCTGCCCGATTGAAACTCCGGAAGGTCCGAACATCGGCCTGATCAACTCGCTGGCGAGCTTCAGCCGGGTCAACAAGTACGGCTTCATCGAGACGCCTTACCGCCGGGTGATCGACGGCAAGGTTTCGGACGAGGTCATTTATCTTTCGGCCATGGAAGAGGCGAAGCATACGATCGCTCAGGCCAATGCCGAGCTGAACAGCGACCGCACGTTCGGTGAGGATCTGGTGTCAGCCCGCCGCGCCGGCGACTTCCTGATGGCGCCGAACGACCAGATCACGTTGATGGACGTCAGCCCGAAGCAGCTGGTGTCGGTTGCCGCCTCGCTGATCCCGTTCCTGGAGAACGACGACGCCAACCGCGCCTTGATGGGCTCGAACATGCAGCGCCAGGCGGTGCCGCTGATCCAGGCCGAGGCTCCGCTCGTCGGGACCGGCATGGAAGAGACGGTGGCTCGTGACTCCGGGGCGGCGATCGCTGCCCGGCGCCCCGGCGTGGTCGACCAGGTCGACGCGACCCGCATCGTCGTCCGGGTGAGCGGCGAGCTCCGGCCGGGCGAAAGCGGCGTCGACATCTACACGCTGATGAAGTTCCAGCGCTCCAACCAGAACACCTGCATCAACCAGCGACCGCTGGTGAAGGTCGGTGACGAGGTCGAGGCCGGCGAGATCATCGCCGATGGCCCATCAACCCAGTTCGGTGAGCTCGCGCTGGGCCGCAACGTGCTGGTCGCGTTCATGCCCTGGAACGGCTACAACTATGAGGACTCGATTTTGATCTCCGAACGCATCGTCAAGGACGACGTGTTCACCTCGATCCACATCGAGGAATTCGAGGTCATGGCCCGCGATACAAAGCTCGGGCCGGAGGACATCACCCGCGACATCCCGAATGTCGGCGAGGAAGCCTTGCGCAATCTCGACGAGGCCGGGATCGTCTACATCGGCGCCGAAGTCGAACCGGGCGACATCCTGGTCGGCAAGATCACACCGAAGGGCGAGAGCCCGATGACTCCGGAGGAGAAGCTGCTCCGCGCGATCTTCGGCGAGAAGGCCAGCGACGTGCGCGACACCTCGCTTCGTCTGCCGCCGGGAGTCGCCGGGACGGTCGTCGAAGTCCGTGTGTTCAACCGCCACGGCATCGATATCGATGACCGCACCCGCGCCATCCAGACCGAGGAGAAGGAGCGGCTCAAGAAGGATGCCGACGACGAACGCGGAATCCTGAATCGCGCGACCTTCGCTCGTCTCAAGGAAATGCTGGTCGGCCAGGTTGCCACCGCCGCTCCAAAGGCGATCAAGAAGGGTTCGACCATCGACGACTCTCTGCTCGAGGGCGTCGACCGGCACGAGTGGTGGAAGATCGCAGTCAAGGACGACAGCCGCCAGGCCGACATCGAAGCCCTCAAGGCGCAATATGACGAGGCGACCAACGTCATCGTCAAGCGTTTCGAGGATCGCGTCGAAAAGCTGGAGCGAGGCGACGAGCTGCCGCCGGGCGTACTCAAGATGGTCAAAGTGTTCGTCGCGGTGAAGCGCAAGCTGCAGCCGGGCGACAAGATGGCCGGGCGTCACGGCAACAAGGGCGTGATCAGCCGCATCCTGCCGAACGAGGACATGCCATTCCTCGAGGACGGGACGCAGGTCGACATCGTGCTCAACCCGCTGGGCGTGCCGTCGCGAATGAACGTCGGCCAGATCTTCGAGACCCACCTCGGCTGGGCCGCACGCGGTCTTGGACAGCAGATCCAGCAGATGCTCGAAGGTTTCCATGATCGGGGCGAGGAGCTTGCCGGGAAGGATGTCGGCGAGGTTCGTGCCAAGCTCAAGGACATCTATGGCGAGCATTATCATGCCGACGTCGACGCGCGCGGTGATGACCAGGTGATGGAACTCGCCCAAAATCTGGTGGGTGGTATTCCGATGGGAACGCCGGTGTTCGATGGCGCTCGCGAGCCCGACGTCTCGGCAATGCTCGACAAGGCTGGCCTCGACCGCTCGGGTCAGGTCACCCTGTTCGACGGACGCACTGGCGAGCCGTTCGACCGCAAAGTGACGGTGGGCTACATCTACATGCTGAAGCTTCACCATCTCGTCGACGACAAGATCCACGCCCGCTCGATCGGCCCCTACTCGCTCGTCACCCAGCAGCCGCTGGGCGGTAAGGCGCAGTTCGGCGGACAGCGGTTCGGCGAAATGGAGGTGTGGGCGCTGCAGGCTTACGGCGCTGCCTACACCCTGCAGGAAATGCTGACGGTGAAGTCGGACGACGTGATCGGCCGGACCAAGGTCTACGAAGCGATCGTCAAAGGCGACGATACGTTCGAGGCCGGCATTCCGGAAAGCTTCAACGTCCTCGTCAAGGAGATGCGTTCGCTCGGCCTTAGCGTCGAACTGGATAGCATCGACACTGGTGATGAGGGCCCGACCGCGCTGGCCGCCGAATAATCAAGGATCAACCCAGCCCCTCCCATGTGGAGGGGCCAGGAGCACGACATGAACGAACTGACCAACTTCGCCAATCCGATCGCCAAGCCGGAGACCTTCGACCAGATCCGCATCGGGATCGCGTCGCCGGACAAGATCCGCAGCTGGTCTTTCGGCGAGATCAAAAAGCCGGAAACGATCAACTACCGGACGTTCAAGCCCGAGCGCGACGGCCTGTTCTGTGCCCGCATCTTCGGTCCGATCAAGGACTATGAGTGCCTGTGCGGCAAGTACAAGCGCATGAAGTACAAGGGCATTGTGTGCGAAAAATGCGGCGTTGAGGTCACCGTCTCGAAGGTCCGCCGCGAGCGCATGGGCCACATAGAGCTGGCCGCGCCAGTTGCGCACATCTGGTTCCTGAAGAGCCTGCCTAGCCGCATCGGCCTGCTGCTCGACATGCAGCTCAAGCAGCTTGAGCGAATCCTGTATTTCGAATCCTACGTCGTGATCGAGCCTGGCCTGACCGCGCTCGAGAAATATCAGCTGCTGACCGAGGACGAACTGCTCGCGGCCCAGGACGAGTATGGCGAAGACGCCTTCTCGGCCGGGATTGGCGCCGAGGCCGTCCGGATCATGCTGATGGACCTCGATCTTGAAGGTGAAAAGCAGGACCTGCTCAAGGAACTGGCCGAGACCAAGTCCGAGCTGAAGCCGAAGAAGATCATCAAGCGCCTCAAGGTTGTCGAAAGCTTCCTTGAGTCCGGCAACCGTCCGGAGTGGATGATCCTCGAAGTCGTGCCGGTCATCCCGCCGGAACTGCGTCCACTGGTCCCCCTGGACGGCGGTCGGTTCGCAACGTCGGACCTCAACGATCTCTACCGGCGCGTGATCAACCGCAACAACCGCCTGAAGCGGCTGATGGAATTGCGCGCTCCCGACATTATCGTCCGTAACGAAAAGCGCATGCTGCAGGAAGCAGTCGACGCGCTGTTCGACAACGGGCGTCGTGGCCGCACCATCACCGGTGCCAACAAGCGTCCGCTGAAGTCGCTATCCGACATGCTCAAGGGCAAGCAGGGCCGTTTCCGGCAGAACCTGCTCGGCAAGCGCGTCGACTATTCGGGCCGCTCGGTCATCGTCACCGGTCCGGAGCTGAAGCTCCATCAGTGCGGCCTGCCGAAGAAGATGGCGCTCGAGCTGTTCAAGCCGTTCATCTACTCGCGCCTCGACGCCAAGGGTCTGTCCATGACCCTCAAGCAGGCGAAGAAGTGGGTCGAAAAGGAGCGCAAAGAAGTCTGGGACATCCTCGATGAGGTGATCCGCGAACATCCGGTGCTGCTCAACCGCGCGCCGACGCTCCACCGCCTCGGCATCCAGGCGTTCGAGCCGGTGCTGATCGAGGGCAAGGCGATCCAGCTTCATCCGCTGGTGTGCGCCGCGTTCAACGCCGACTTCGACGGCGATCAGATGGCCGTGCACGTTCCGCTGAGCCTTGAGGCGCAGCTGGAAGCGCGCGTGCTGATGATGTCGACCAACAACATCCTGTCCCCCGCAAACGGCAAGCCGATCATCGTTCCGTCCCAGGATATGGTGCTCGGCCTCTATTATCTATCGATGGAGAAAGAGGGCGAGCCCGGCGAGGGCATGCTGCTCGCCGACATGGCAGAAGTGCACCAGGCGCTCGGCGCGGGAGCGGTCACTCTCCACTCGAAGATCGTCAGCCGGGTTCCGCAAACGGACGAAGACGGCAATGGCTACATGAAGCGGTTCGAGACCACTCCTGGCCGGATGCTGCTTGGAGAGACGCTGCCGAAGAGCCACAAGGTTCCGTTCGAGACGGTCAACCGCCTCCTGACCAAGAAGGAGATCGGGGACGTCATCGACACCGTCTATCGTCACACCGGCCAGAAGGAGACGGTGCTGTTTGCCGACGCGATCATGGCGCTTGGCTTCCGCCACGCCTTCGCCGCAGGCATCTCGTTCGGCAAGGACGACATGGTCATTCCGCAAGCCAAGGAATCGCTGGTCGAAGAGACCCGTGCCTTGGTGAAGGACTATGAACAGCAGTATCAGGACGGCCTGATCACCCAGCAGGAAAAATATAATAAGGTGATCGACGCCTGGTCGCGTTGTGGTGACCGGGTTGCGGCCGAAATGATGAAGGAGATTTCGGCCACACCGAAGGGCGACGATGGCCGCGAGGCTCCGGTCAACTCCATCTACATGATGGCTCACTCCGGTGCCCGTGGTTCGCAGGCGCAGATCAAGCAGCTTGCGGGCATGCGCGGCCTGATGGCCAAACCATCGGGCGAGATCATCGAGACTCCGATCATCTCCAACTTCAAGGAAGGCCTGACCGTCCTTGAATATTTCAATTCGACCCACGGCGCCCGCAAGGGCCTCGCAGACACGGCGCTGAAGACCGCCAACTCGGGTTACCTGACCCGCAGGCTGGTGGATGTCAGCCAGGACGCGGTGATCATTGAAGAGGATTGCGGGACCGAGCGCAGCCTTGAGATGCGAGCCATCGTTCAGGGCGGTTCGACCATTGCCTCGCTCGGCGAGCGGGTGTTGGGGCGGACGACCGCAGAAGACGTGGTCGATCCGAAGACCGGCGATGTGATCGTCAGCGAAGGCGTAATGCTCGACGAGGCGATGGTCGCGAAGATCGAGGAGATCGGGCTGCAGGGGATGAAGATCCGCTCGCCACTGATCTGCGCGTCGCAGCAAGGCGTGTGCGCCAAATGCTACGGCCGTGACCTGGCTCGCGGAACCCCGGTCAACATCGGCGAAGCCGTCGGGGTCATTGCGGCCCAGTCGATCGGCGAGCCGGGAACGCAGCTGACGATGCGGACCTTCCACATCGGCGGTGCAGCCCAGCTCAACGAGCAGTCCAACCTCGAAGCACCGGTCGACGGCACGGTCGAACTGCGCGACATGCCGACGATCACCGATCCGCGCGGACGGCACATCTCGCTGTCGCGCTCGGGCGAGATCGCCATTCTCGACATGGACGGGCGGGAGCTCAGCACCCACCGTGTGCCATACGGCGCGCATCTGCTGTGCGAGAGCGGTCATATCGTCAGCAAGGGCGATCGCATTGCCGAATGGGATCCCTCGTTCAGCCCGGTCATCACCGAGCGGGCCGGTACGGTTAAGTATCAGGACCTGATCGAAAACCGGACCATGACCGAGCAAACCGACGAATCCACCGGCATCTCCCAACGGGTGGTCACTGAGGATCTGGCCAAGTCCAAGAAGGACGATCTGCGTCCGCGGTTGACCTTGACCGGCGAAGACGCGTCCGAAGCGGGCGTTTACCGCCTTGCTGCGGGAGCGATCGTCGCCATCGAGGACGGCCAGACGGTCGAGGCCGGCGAAGTGCTAGCGCGGATGCCACGTGAGGCTGCCAAGACCCGCGACATCACCGGCGGTCTGCCGCGCGTCGCGGAGCTGTTCGAAGCGCGTCGTCCGAAGGAAAATGCGATTATCGCCAAGGTCTCGGGTAAGGTCAGCTTCAAGAAGGACTATAAGGCGAAGCGCAAGATCGCGATCATTCCTGACGACGGTTCGGACGAGGTCGAATATCTCGTTCCGAAGTCGAAGGTGATCGACGTCCAGGAAGGCGACTATGTGAAGCGCGGCGACAATCTGGTCGGCGGCTCACCGGATCCGCATGATATCCTGGAAGTCCTCGGCGTCGAGGCGCTGGCCGAATATCTGGTCGCGGAAATCCAGGAAGTCTATCGACTGCAGGGCGTGAAGATCAACGACAAGCACATCGAAGTGATCGTTCGC
>CBFGZJ010000112.1:0-6220 GCA_965653215.1 uncultured Sphingomonas sp.
CGCTTTCGGGCAGCATCGTCATCGCCTTCGGCGACTGGCGCCTGCTGTTCTGGGTGATGGGCGCGGTGGGCGTGCTCGGGTTGATCCTCTCGATCGTGATGCTGGGGCTGATGGCCAGCCTGTCCCCGGCCACGATCGTCGTCTTCATCCTCGTGCTCGGCACCGCGCGCGAGCCGGCCTTTGCCGCCGGTGTGCTTGCGGCGACCGCGGCGGTGGTCCTGCTCCTGGCCGGGGTCGGGCGGCTGGTCAGCGAATGCGCCAGGCGCGCGCCACGGCCACGCAATCCGCTGCTGCGCTTGGCGATCACCAATCTGCATCGGCCGGGATCGCAGACTCCAGCGCTGGTGGTCGCGCTCGGGCTGGCGCTAACGCTGTTCGTGACGCTCGCGGCGATCCAGACCAGCATCGAATCCGAGATCGAACGGACGGTTCCGGCGACCGCACCCGACCTGTTCGTGCTTGATATCCCGTCGACCGCCCAAGCGCGGTTCCGAACACTGGTTGACCAGCAAGCGCCCGGAGCAACGCTCAACCTGGTTCCGGCGCTTCGTGGCACGGTGGTGGAATATGGCGGGCGGCGCGTTGCCGACCTCAAGGATCGGCCGGAAGGCGCCTGGATCCTGCGCGGCGAGCGTGGTGTGACCTTCAGCGCAAGTCTGCCGGAGGGAAGCGAACTCGCCGCGGGTGAGTGGTGGCCACCGGATTATCAGGGCCCGCCGCTCATTTCCCTCGATGCAGCGCAGGCGAACGCGCTCGGCGTCGGTGTGGGCGACATGATCAGCGTCAGCGTTCTCGGCCGCGAGATCCAGGCGCGGATCGCGTCGCTGCGGTACATCGACTGGCGGACGATGGGCTTCAACTATGTCCTCGTCTTCTCTCCCAACACGCTGGCGGGCGCTCCGCACAGTCTGACTGCGACCCTGACCTTGCCGCCGGGAACGGAAGCAGGGATCACGCGCACCCTTGTCCGGAGTTTCCCGGCGGCGTCGGTGATCCAGATCGGCGACGTGGTCGAGCGGGTCGTTACCCTACTCAGGCAGATGGCGGCGGCGATCATCGCGACCGGGTCGATCACGATCCTGGCGGGGATGGCGGTGTTGGTCGGTGCGATTGCCGCATCCCGGCAGGCGCGCAGCTACGACAGTGTGATCTTGAAGACTCTCGGCGCCACAAGGCGGCAGATCCTCGGGACCCACGCGCTGGAATATGGAATGCTCGCCGGGGTGCTGGCGGCGATTTCGCTGCTGCTCGGGAGCGCGGCGGCCTGGTTCGTGATTGTCGAGATTTTCGAGTTCAGCTGGGCGGCCGATTGGGCAGCGGTGCTTGTCACACTCGCGGGCGGGGCTCTCCTGACGCTGGGGCTGGGCCTCGTCGGCTCGATTCCGACCCTGTCGGTGCGTCCTGCCCAAGCGTTGCGGCAGCTCTGATCCTGGTGCAACGAAGCAGCCAGATCAGAGCAATTCAAAAACGGAACATGGAGGATCATCGATGGATCGGGTGAAGGGCAAGGTAGCGATCGTCACGGGCGCAGGCCGCATCGGGAACATCGGGCTCGCGATCTGTGAAGCTTTTCTTCGTGAGGGCGCCAAAGGCGTCGTCGGCACGGATTTTCGGACCGACGAGGCGAAGGCGATCCGGAGCAGGGTCGAAGGCAGCTTCGGCGCCGATCGGTTCCGGCTGGTGGAGCATGACGTTACGAACGAGCAAAGCTGGCGGCAGGTGGTTGATCAGACCCACGCCGAGTTCGGTGGACTTGATGTGCTCGTCAACAATGCCGGGATTTCAATCCACGGGGGCATTGTCGACACCGCGTTCGACGACCTCCGCAAGGTCATGGCGGTCAACCATGATGCACTGTTCCTGGGTATGAAGCTGTGCGCGCCGCTGCTTGAACAGTCGGTCACCCGATTCCCGGGCGGCGGAGCGATCATCAACAATCTGTCGATGGCGTCCTACATGCCGAACGGCAACAACATCGGCTATCATGTCTCGAAGGCTGCTGGCCGCATGCTGACCATGTGCGGGGCGATCGAATTCGGACCGAAGAAGATCCGCGTCAACTCGATCCACCCCGGTTTGACCATGACACCGCTGATCCGGGAAGGCCTCGACGACTATGTCTCATCCGGGCTGTGGGAAAGCGCTGAAGCCGCCGAAGCCGCCATCGCAGGAATGGCCCCGCTCAACATGTCGAGCCAGCCCGAGGATACGGCACACGCGTTCGTTTATCTTGCGTCCGAGGAAGCCCGGTTCGTGACCGGCGCATCGATCTATCACGATGGCGGGATCGGCATGCGCTACTGATGATCCGCTCCTGCTCACCTGAGCGGTAATCACTTAGGTCAGACGCGCGCAATCACACGATGCTTGCCCGGGCCAATCGGAATTTCGACGCCTCCAGCCGTTTTTCGTGCCGCTCGTGAATTGGTTCGCTGCCCGTTGAGTGTCGCAGTCGCCGCGGAAGGGGGCAGGACGATGTCGCCGGTAACGTTGGGCGGAAGCATGACGTCCAGCCTGACCCGGCCTCCATCATAGGCCCAATCGGTCCGGATCAGACCGGCGGAGGACTGATAATCAGCGCCGGAATGTCTGAGACGGCGGTCGAAGATTGGCGCGATTCGCACTCGGCGGAATCCGGGCTCGACAGCATCGATCCCGGCCACCCGGCGGAACAGGAATGATCCGATCGCGCCGAACGCATAGTGATTGTAGCTGTTCATCCCGACGTCGCCGGTGTCGCTGTTCCACCGCTCCCACATCGTGGTTGCGCCTTTTTCGACCATGTAGCCCCACGAGGGGTAGCCGCGCTGAAGCAGCAGGCTGATTGCCACATCCTGCTGACCGGATTCGGCCAGCGCATCCAGGATATGGGGGGTGCCGAGGAAGCCGGTCGACAGCTTGTTGCCTCTCCGGACGATGTCCGCTGCCAGCCTACGCCCGGCTTCCGCTTTGGCCGCAGGGGAGA
Source organism: uncultured Sphingomonas sp. (assembly GCA_965653215.1). Classification (GTDB taxonomy): domain Bacteria; phylum Pseudomonadota; class Alphaproteobacteria; order Sphingomonadales; family Sphingomonadaceae; genus Sphingomicrobium. The sequence continues at coordinate 2,966 of CBFGZJ010000112.1, forward strand.
GGAGGCCGAAGCGGATCGGCAGGATGTAGCTGGTCTGGCTGCCGTTGCCGATGGTGCCGTCCGGCTTCACATATTGCGCGAGGAACGCGGTCCGGCTGCGGTCGAACAGCGTGCGGTAGCGATTGGCGTCTGCGGTCCGCCCAATTGCCGTTGCCATCTCCGCCATCATCATCGCATCGGCGGCCCAGTAGGCGGTGCCGATCAGCTCCTTGGGCGTGGTCGGATCGCCTGCATTCTTGGCGTCAACGGCGAGCCAGTCGCCATAGTCGGCGCCGCGAGATTTCTGCCATAGATGGTTTGGGTTGTTGCGCAGCAGCCAGCCCAGGTAGCGCTCCATCGCGTCCCAATTCTCCGCGATGACGCCCGTATCGTCATATTGCCGCCAGCTGGTGTAGGGCAGGATCACTCCGGCATCCGCCCAGCCCGGCGAGGAGGTCGTGAAGCCCCCGAAGGGCGGGATCACGTCGGGGAAACCGCCCGAATTGCCCTGGCTGCGCCGAACGTCGCCCATGATTCGGCTGGTGTAGGCCTGGATATCCATGTTGTAGGCTGCAGCAGGCCAGAAAACCTCCGCATCACCCATCCAGCCAAGCCGCTCGTCACGCTGCGGACAGTCGGTTGGAAGCCCAAAAAAATTCGACTTCTGGCTCCAGGCCGAGTTGCGCCAGAACTTTTGCACCACCGGATCGCCGATGCGAAACGCGCCGGTTGCCGGCAGGTCGACATGGCCAACCAGACCTTCCAGAGTGCGTGGCGAAGGTGGCTGGGCGAGCCCGTGCAGCTCGACATAACGGAAGCCATGATAGGTGAAGCGCGGAGTCCAGACCTCTTCTTCGCCGCCCTTGAGGATGTACACGTCGCGGGCGAGTGCGGTCCGAAGGTTCGACTGGTCGACTTCGCCATTCGCCTTTAGCACCTCGGCGAAGCGCATCTCGATCCGCTGTCCAGCGGGGCCGCTGACCCTGAGGCGCGGCCAACCGGCAAAATTCTGACCGAAGTCGACGACGTAAATTCCCGGTCGCGGTTGAGTCACGGCAACCGGCTTCAACACCTCGGTGATCCGGATGTGGGGGCTTAGCTGCGGTTCGACCGGAACCGACGGCGCTTCGGCGGTATCGGCCGGAAACCAGCCGGCCGAGCGGAAACCGGCGGTGGCCCAGCCGCTTTGCTCCAGACGGGCATCATAGACTTCGCCGTCGTAGATTTCGGACGTCAGGATCGGCGAGGGCGCGGTCGTCCAGCCTTTGCCCGTTTCGATCCGCTCGACCGAACCGTCGTCAAATGTCAGCTCCAGCTGGGCGCGGACTCGGCAAGGAGCAGGACCGAAGGAGAACCGCGCGTCTGCGCTAAACTCGCTGCCGTACCAGCCGTCGCCGACCCACAAGCCAAGCGCATTGGCGCCGGGGCGGATCAGATCGGTCACGTCATAGGCCTGGTAGAGCACCCGCTTCGATGGATCCGTCGACTGCGGTGCCATCATCGCGTCGCCCACCCGGCGGCCGTTGATCCACGCCTCATACACGCCAAGTGCAGTCGCATAGAGCCGGGCCGATCGAACCTTCCGTGCGGCAGCGAATTCCCGCCGCAGCAGCATGGCGGGATAAGTTGGCCACGGTTCCCCCCTGGGCTTGCGCTTGGCAGCAACTGCCGGTTCCCACCCCTCGGCTGCAGCGATGTTGGTGCGCCAGTCGGGAGCGGCGACAAGGCTGGTGGTCCAGCCGGTGGCGCTGGTCAGCCTGCGCTCCAATCGCGGTCCCATTCGAATAATGGCGGCGAGTGCTGACCCCGGCACTCCGAACCCCGTCCGGCGCTTGATTTCGACGCTGAGGACGTTTGCACCGCGGCGAAGCCGCAGCGGGAAAACGCTCATCGTTGTCCAGGAGACCGGATCGTCCTGTTCTGCCTTAAGCAGCTGCCCGTTGAGCCAAACGCCCTGCAGCTCATGAGCGGAAATCAGCAATTCGGCATTTTGTGCCTTGGGCGCGTTGATGACCGTTCGGAAGTAACGGGCCTGGTTTGGGTTGGGAGCCGTGCTGCCCTCGATCCAATGCAGTCCGGCTTGCCGGTCGAGACGCGCGACCGCCGGCTCGCACGCCAGCCAATCCGCGGACCAGTCGGCCGGCGAGATCAGGCCGGTTTCCCAGAATGCGGCCCGGCTGGTGAGCGGCTGAGCGCCGCCCTTGATCCATGACTGGACCTGCCACCAGGAGCGGGTCCGCGACGGGATTGCCGGGCCTCGATAAGCAATGTCCGTCGTGGCCTGGGAGGCGATCCGGCCGCTGTCCCACACCAGGTTACGGCCGGCGGCCAGGTCTTCGGCGGAGCGAGCGACCGTGACGCGATAGGCAGTCTGGAACAGTCCTGCGGCAGGACTTGCCAGCTTCCACGAGAAGCGGGGTTGATTGCCGCCCAGGGCAAGCAGGTCAGCCGGGTTCGACAGCCCGCAGACTTGCAGATCGATGACTGCGGCCCCTGAGCCTTGAGCCGACGCAATCCCGCCGGATGCGATCACGCTGATCGCTCCAAGCCCCAATGCGCCACGACGGTCGGTTTTCATCAATCTCTCCCGGTGTTCTGATGGTTATGCGCTGACAATTGGATCAGGAACGAGTCGTGCTGAGCACCGCGTTGGGCAGCCCGTCGGACGAGCGTCGTTCCTGCTCAAGCTCCTCGAGCGATTTGCCCTCGTTGCGCGGCGCCCAGAGGACGCCGATGACTCCGGATGCGACCAGGAAGGCGGTTAGGATCCAGGCCAGCTGGGTGAAATTGGTCGACGCAAGCGCCGGGACAGCGAGGCTCCAAATGCCGAGGCCGATGCGCACGACCGCGAAGGTGACGCCCTGAGCCCGCGAACGGATCGCCGTCGGGAACAGCTCGGCACTCCATAGCTGGAAGAAGCTCTGCGCACCGAACCCGCCGGCAATGCCCATGATCACGATGTGGACGATGACGGTTTCAAGAGTGAAGCCGAAGACCGCCAGCAGCGCCATGCCGACGACGTGCAGCACCGCCGAAATCCCGAACAGCAGCCGCTGGTTCACCCGGTCGGCCAGGGTCATGAAGATGGTGAGGATGGAGACGATGCCGACCGCGAAATAGCTCGCCGGAAGCACGGTTTCCGCCCACTCGGGCAGATTGTTCTGCTCGATCAGAAAGGGCGTGAAGAAGCCGTTGTACCCGGCCCACAGGTTCCACAAGCCGTACATCGCGATGAGGTAGAGCATCGACTTGACGTAGCGTGGGCTGAACAGCTCG
>CBFGZJ010000113.1:0-6208 GCA_965653215.1 uncultured Sphingomonas sp.
CAAGGACGTCCTCACCTATCTGTTCGACCAACCCCAAGCGATGAAGCGGCTGGCCGAATTGGAAACGCAGTGGGGCGGAACTCTGGCCGAGCGGATGGCGCGCCGGGCCGCGGCGATTGATGCGGCTGCGCGAGCGCCCGCATGATCGTCAGCTCGATCATTCCGCAACCGCTGGCCAAGTTGCCATGGCGGCCCATCCTGCTGGTCAGCGGGATCGGGATGTTCGGGCTGATCATCCTTTATTCCGCAGCGGGCGGCTCGATCCGGCCCTGGGCCTTGTCGCAGGCGATGCGTTTCGCTGTTTTCCTGGGTGTCGCGATCGCGATGTCGTGGCTCAAGGAGTCAACAATCAAGCGCGCCGCTATCCCCGTATATGCTGTGGTCCTGATCCTGCTCATCATCGTCGAGGCAGTCGGGTTCGTCGGCAAGGGCGCCCAGCGCTGGATTGATCTTGGGTTTATCCGGCTCCAGCCGTCCGAGTTCATGAAACCGGCGGTCGTGCTGGTGCTGGCGCGGTTCTATGAATTGCTCCCGGTTGGCGATCTTCGCCGCTGGCGGGCGTTGTGGCCAGCCCTGCTGTTGCTCGGTATCCCTGCGGTGCTCATCATCCTGCAGCCGGACCTCGGCACCTGCCTGATGGTCCTAGCCGGCGGAATCACGGTCATGTTCCTCGCCGGCCTTCCGTTTCGCCTGTTCGTCGGAAGCGCGGCCGCTCTCGCCGCGGCGCTGCCGATCGTCCTCTCGTTCCTGCACGAATATCAGCGCAAGCGCGTGCTGATCTTCCTCGATCCGGAGAGCGACCCGCTTGGCGCCGGCTACCATATCAGCCAGTCCAAAATCGCCATCGGCTCTGGAGGGCTAACCGGAAAGGGCTTCCTCAATGGAAGCCAGAGCCACCTCGATTATCTGCCGGAAGGCCATACCGACTTTGTGTTCGCGACGATGGCTGAAGAATGGGGGATGGTTGGCGGAATCATCCTGATCCTGGCCTTCGCGATGGTCATTCGCTGGGGAATGATGGTCAGCTACCGCTCGAAATCACGCTTCGCCCAGCTCGCCGCGGCAGGGTTGTCGTCAGTGATCTTCTTCTATGTCGCGATCAACCTGATGATGGTCATGGGGCTTGCACCGGTGGTCGGCATTCCACTGCCGCTGGTTTCGTTCGGCGGATCGGCGGTGATGACGGTCATGATATGCCTGGGAATCCTGATGGCGCTGGAGCGGCAGCAACGGACCTCATCGCGCCTCGCCTGACTTGAACTGCGAGCGGTTGCGTCCAGCCTTTGCCCATGCTACCGGCCGCGCCGCGCCACCGGTACTCCGGCGCCGCGCATTTGCCATCAGGCAATCCCAGCCATGGGGACGCATAGCTCAGTTGGTAGAGCAGCTGACTCTTAATCAGCGGGTCCTAGGTTCGAGCCCTAGTGCGTCCACCACCATTAGACTGAATCGTTGGATGAATGGGTTTGCTCGGGTGGCTGAGATAGGTCCCGAAGATACCAAATCTAACATCCTGTCTAACAATGGCTCGGCGAACTATGAATGAGGTTGAGCAGACGGAGGGCTGCTCACTCGAAATCCTATCGTGTATAAGTGGAAATCCGCCTTTCGGACTTGGATGCTCCGCGAACTGGCATTCTGGCGAGAACACGACCTCATGGTGCAATCCTACGCGCTGCATCAGCAAGGGCATGGGCTAGGCGCTCGCATATTACTAAGGAGCGGGTTTGAGACCCTCGCCACGCTCATTTATCTTAATCTACTGATGCGACAGGTTCTGGACGGAAATCTCAACTTTCACGTCTTCGGCGAGAAGACCGCCCTGCTCCTGCTGGGATCTCGTAACAATGCAGCGGCGCCCAAAGCCATCAACATAGTTACCGTGTTGACCAAGTGCGATAAGCGCTACCCAGGCTTGGAGAAGCTTTACGCCGATCTCTCGGAAAGCGCCCATCCCAACTATGAGGGTCTCATGGGCGGCTATTCAACCACCAACTATGGGGAGCATGAAACGACCTTCTCAAACAGGTGGATGGAGCTTCACGGAAAACGCCATTTAGATGCGATGCTGCTTTGCATGGGGACGTTTCATCATGAGTACGACACCGAATGGCCGGAACTCATGGAGCAAATGGAAAAGTGGATCGAAGCGAACGACGCCGATCTTGAAGCCACGAAGAACGTCACAGCTTCTTAGTGAACCTGCGCCCTCCTGCTCGCGCTCAACACTCCACCTTACTGTTGCCTGCGAGTAGTGGAACGTCCGGTGCAGCGTCTCACGCATCGCGCGGCCGGCCGCCGCACACGCGATGGCTTACATAAGTTGTGGCGCGCGCACCCGAGTTGGTGATCTTTCCCGCATGAGAATGCGTCAGAGCATCGCGGCGATCACCAAGTCCGCGCGGTCGATTGAACTCACCCGAAGGATGCGGGAGGAGACTGAAAAGGCCATCCTCACCTCATTGGAACTCCTCAGAAAGCCGGTCTATCCCGAACGCCGCGTGCCGCCGACGGAACAATAGCAAGTCCCTCTTGTTGCCTTAAGGGGCAGCTGTCCTCGAAGGAGCGCCCATGGCCAAGAAGGACATCATCGCGATCGGCGGCTCCGCTGGAAGTGGACCAGTCCTCAAGCGCATCGTCGGCGAGCTGCCGAGCGATCTTCGGGCCAGCATTTTCATCAGCACCCATCTGCCAACCCATTCGCCCGGCTATCTGGCCGACGCCCTGGCGAGCGCCAGTGCGCTGCCAGTGGGGCAAGCGATTGATGGTCAGCCCATCGAGTCCGGTCGCATCTATGTCGCGGTACCGGACCGGCACCTGCTGTTGACCGACGGGACCATCCGGCTCGGAGATGGTCCACGCGAGAACCTGGTTCGCCCATCCATCGATCCGCTGTTCCGCTCCGCCGCTCTCTCCTACGGTCCGCGCGCAGTGGGAGTCGTGCTGACCGGCATGCTCAACGACGGGGCAGCAGGGCTCCACGCGATCAAGTTGGCCGGAGGCACAGCGGTCGTTCAGCATCCGATCGATGCCGAAGCCGATCAGATGCCACTGGCCGCATTGGAGGCAGCCGAGGTCGATCATGTCGCCAGCTCCGTCGATCTTGCGCGCGTCCTCACGGACCTTGCGAACTCCGACGCCGGGCCAGCTGTAAATCCACCGGAAAGCCTGGCACTTGAGGTCGAGATCGCTGCGGGAGCTCGGCTCGGCAGCGACTTGCTGCGCCGGATCGCCGACCCGAGTCCCCTTTCCTGCCCGGATTGCAACGGCGTTCTCTCCGAAGTTCGCCAGCAGCGGCCGCTCCGCTACCGCTGTCAGATCGGCCACTCCTACACTGCGGATGTGCTTGCCTCGCGGATTGAGGAGGTGGACGAAGCCGTACGCGTCGCAATGCGGGTGATGGAGGAGCGAGTGACTCTGGTGGAGCGGATGGCCAGGGACGCCCGTGAGACCGGACGGAGCGCCGTCGCGGAACTCTATGAGGCGCGGGGCAAGGAGTATCGTCGGTACGCCACGACCTTGCGGGAAGCTGCGGTGCTGACAATCCGGATGGGAAGAGCCCCGCGCGAACAGGAAATCTGACGAACGTGCTTCTGTCCGAAGCTGCTGGAAGCTAGAGTGTAAAAGAGCGAAGTCGGACAGTGATATGGCAGATCTGGAAGAGAAGCAGGACAAGCCCAAGCGAGGTCGCCGCAGAGAGCAGGGAGGCGAGCCGCTCGCGATCGTTGGCGTCGGCGTTTGCTCCGAATCCCTACGGTCGTTGGAAGAGCTGTTCGCAAGTCTCGGAGCTGATCTTCGCGCGGCCTACGTCGTTGCCGTCCGCCAGCAAGAGGGATTGAGCGTCGCCAAAGTGGTCGAGGTGCTCTCGCGCCAAAGCCCGCTCCCGGTCAAAGTGGCGGAGGACGGCGAAAAGCTTGAGCCGGATCACATCTATGTGGCCGGTCCAAATGACGTGGTGACGCTCGACCAGGGAACCGTTCTCTCACGGCCCGCTGAAGAGCCACCCGGCCAGCGGGGAACCGTTGATACGATGCTGATTTCGCTCGCTGAGCAGGCGCACGACCGAGCGGTGGCGGTGCTGCTTTCCGGCCTCGGCAGCGACGGCACGGCAGGAGTGACAGCAACAAAGAAGTTCGGGGGCCTGTCCATCGCCGAGGTGGCCCAGGGCGACGAAGCGACCACCGGCCAGGGGGCCACCGGCCCGGCGGGCATCGTCGACCTCCTCCTTCCCGTCGACGAAATCGCGCAACAGATTGCGCTTTACGTGGCCAACGTCGGCCTGCTCGACCAGGCCGGTCCCGACGAACTGCCGGAGCAGCATGCCGCGCACATCGGTCAGATTGCGACCATCCTAAGGAACGTCACTAGCCACGACTTCCACGGCTATAAGCGCAATACCTTTTTTCGCCGCATCCAGCGGCGGATGCAGGTCCTCCAGATCGGGGATATCGAAGATTATGTCGCTCGGCTGCGCGGGGATCGTGAAGAGGTTCAGCATCTCTTCCAGGACCTGCTGATCGGGGTCACCCAGTTCTTTCGCGATCCGCAAGAGTTCGATGCTCTCGAGAAGGAACTACCGCGTCTGTTCGACGGCAAGCGGGCGGACGACCCGCTGCGCGTCTGGGTGCTGGGATGCGCGACCGGTGAGGAAGCCTATTCGATTGCGATCCTGCTGCGCGAGCATATCGCCGGGATCGAGAATCCGCCCTACGTTCAGATTTTCGCGACCGATCTGGATGCTCGCGCGCTCGCGATCGCCCGCGCTGGCCGCTACTCCGACTCGATTGCCGAGCATATCCGTCCGGATCGGCTCGCCCGCTGGTTCGTCAAGGAAGGCGAGACCTACTGCGTGTCGAAGGAGTTGCGCGAGATGTGCATCTTCTCGCCGCACAATATCGTCAAGGATGCGCCCTTCTCGCGGATCGACCTGCTGTCCTGCCGGAACCTGCTGATTTACCTCAACTCGGACCTCCAGAACCGAGTCATCCCGATCTTCCACTTTTCCCTGCGGCCAGGCGGGGTGTTGTTCCTGGGTTCGTCAGAAAATGTGACCCGCCACCAGAAGCTGTTCGCTCCGGTCGATCGCAAGAACCGGCTTTTCCGCCGGCTCGACACGGCGACGCGGATCCTGCCCGATTTCCCGCTGTCGCCCCGTGTCCGGCCAACCGATCCGCATGAAGTTCCGCCGCCCCCGGTTTCGGGGGGTGGCTCCCTGTCCGCAACCGTCGGCCGGCGCGCCGAGGCGATCGCCGAACGTTACTCGCCCGCCTACGTCGTTGTGGACGAGCAATATGAAGTGCTGCATTTTTCCGGACGCACCGGCCGCTACCTTGAGCCTAGCTCCGGTGCGGCGACACTCAACCTGCTCAACCTCGTGCACCGTGACCTGAGGCTTGACCTGAGGTCGGCGCTTCACCGAGCCGCGACCGAGGGGGTCAGGGTCGAGCTGCCGCGGCTCCCCATCACCCGCGACGGCCAGGGCTATTGCGTCAATGTGATCGTGGAGTCCGTCCGTGCGAGCGAAGTTGCGGCGCTCGTCGTTGTCTTCCAGGACGCGGGCGTCATCGACGAGGCCGCTCTGCCCGAGGGCGAGCGAATGGTCAGCGACGAGCATGTCCAGCGGCTTGAGGCCGAGCTCCGCCTCACCAAGGAGCGGCTGCAGGCCACGATCGAGGAACTGGAATCAACGAATGAGGAGTTGAAGAGCTCGAACGAGGAATATCAGTCCATCAACGAGGAACTGCAGTCCGCGAACGAGGAATTGGAGACCTCCAAGGAAGAGCTGCAATCGGTCAACGAGGAATTGCAGACCGTCAACGGCGAGCTTGCCCACCGCGTCGGCGAGCTCGCACGCTCCAATTCCGATCTCAAGAACCTCCTCGAAGCAACTCAGATCGCAGCACTATTCCTCGACAACGACCTGCGCGTCCGCAATTTCACCCCGGCAGCGACGGAAATCTTTCACCTCCTCGATACCGATGTCGGCAGACCGATTGCCCACGTCGCCAGCCGAGTCACCTATGCCGAGCTGGAACAGGACGTGCGCGCCGTACTCAAGTCCCTCACTCCGGTTGAGCGGGAAGTCGCCGCGTTGGACGAAGGCCATTTCGCAGTCCGGGTGCGGCCTTATCGGAGTGTCGACAACTTCATTGCTGGCGCAGTCGTCACCTTCATGGACGTCACCGGCGCCGTGCTGTCCCAGAAGCTC
>CBFGZJ010000114.1:0-6196 GCA_965653215.1 uncultured Sphingomonas sp.
CGCGTCATTCGGGCGCTTACGCCGCAGCGCGTCGGCCACCAGCAGCAAGCGGCCGTCCATCCCGAGATCGCCGGACCTTGCCGCGACCCGGGCAAAGCGAAGCGCGAGCTGGATTTCGCCAGCGCTGATCGCCTGGCTGACGGCGTGACGGGTGGCCCGCCGATGGCCGGGATCGGTCTCCGCCAGCAATCCGTAGAGCCGGGCAGAGGTGGCGTGATCCCCAACCAGTCCAGCCGCCCGCGCTCTGACATAGACCGACAGCGGATCGGTCGGGATCTCGCTGCGCGCGGCTGAGGCAGCCGACGACCCCGCCACCACAGCCGCGGCGGCTGCTCCGACCCAGATCAGGATGCGGTTACATATTGGGATAATTCGGGCCTCCGCCGCCTTCAGGGGTCACCCAGTTGATGTTCTGGGTTGGATCCTTGATGTCGCACGTCTTGCAGTGAACGCAATTCTGGGCGTTTATCTGAAGCTTCGGATCACCGCTTTCTTCGCCCACAATCTCGTAAACGCCGGCGGGACAGTAGCGTTGCTCCGGCGCGTCATAGAGCGCGAGATTGACGGTGATCGGCACCACGGGGTCGCGCAACGTGAGGTGGATCGGCTGGTCCTCCTCATGATTTGTGTTCGAGATGAATACCGATGACAGCCGGTCGAAGCTGATCACTCCGTCGGGTTTCGGATAGGTGATCGGCCGGCTGTGCTCCTTGCGGCGCAAGGTGGTGTGATCGGCATGATGGCGGAGGGTCCAGGGTAGGGTCAGGCCAAACTGGTGCATCCACATGTCGAACCCGGCATAGAGGGTTCCAACGAAGCCGCCCCATTTCGCCACCGCCGGTTGCGCGTTGCGCACCATCTTCAGCTCGGAATCGATCCAGCTGGACCGCAGCGCTGCAGGATAGCTGTCGAGGCGATCGCTACCGCGATCCCCTCCGATCGCCTCGAAGGCGGCTTCCGCTGCCAGCATGCCCGATTTCATGGCGGTATGGCTGCCCTTGATCCGGGGCACGTTGACGAACCCCGCCGAGCAGCCGATCAGCGCGCCGCCTGGAAATACCAGTTCGGGAATGGCCTGCCAGCCGCCCTCATTGATCGCGCGGGCGCCATAGCTGACCCGGCGGCCGCCTTCGATCTCTGCGCGGATCGCGGGGTGGGTTTTCCAGCGTTGAAACTCTTCGAATGGCGACAGGTTCGGGTTGGAGTAATCGAGCGCCACAACATAGCCGAGCGCGACCTGCCCATTCTCCTGATGATACAGGAACCCGCCGCCCCATGCTTCGTCGAGCGGCCAGCCTTGCGTATGAATCACCCTGCCGGGTTGATGTTGCTCCGCAGGAATGTCCCACAATTCCTTGATCCCAATGCCATAAACCTGCGGGCTGCAGTTGCGACGGAGATCAAAGATGCGGCTGAGCTCCTTCGTCAGATGGCCGCGCGCACCCTCCGCGAAGAATGTATAGCGCGCGTGCAGCTCCATACCCGGCTGATAGTCCGGCTTGTGACTTCCGTCGCGAGCGACCCCCATGTCACCGGTCGCGACGCCCTTCACCGAGCCATCGTCGTGAAACAGCACCTCGGCGGCCGGAAAGCCTGGGAAAATCTCGACCCCAAGCTCTTCCGCCTGTCCGCCAAGCCACCGGCAGAAGTTGCCGAGGCTGGCGGTGTAGTTCCCGTCATTATGCATGAAGGGGGGCATGAGAAATTCGGGCAGCACGAACTTGCGCTTGCGGGTCAGCACCCAGTGATGGTTTTCGGTCACCGGGACATTCAGCGGCGCTCCCCGCTCGCGCCAGTCCGGGATCAGCTCGTCGATGGCTTTGGGATCGATCACCGCGCCAGACAGAATGTGGGCGCCGATCTCACTGCCCTTTTCGAGAATGCAGACGCTGACGTCCCGGTCGGCGGCGGCAGCGAGTTGCTTGAGCCGGATCGCGGCAGCGAGCCCGGCCGGACCACCGCCGACGATCACGACGTCATACTGCATGGATTCGCGTTCGCTCATTCATCCCTCTTGTCGCGTGGACGGTGCGTCCTGACCAACCTTCCCTGCCCATTCCTTGACCATCCCGTCAACCATCGAACATGGTGGCGCCATGGACAGTTTGGCCGACACTCTTTCCCGCCAGGAAGCAGCAAGCCTGCTGCGCTGGTGGATTGACGCCGGCGTCGACGTCGCGGTTGCGGAGCAGCCATTCCGCTGGCTTCGCTCGCCGGAGCAATCGCAGGCGCCGGCCACCGGGAAACCGGCTCAGCCCTCACGGGAGCTGCCCTCCACGCTCGAGGCCTTCCGGTCCTGGTTTGAGGCCGCGCCCGATCTTCCATTCGCGGCACCGGGCGGGCAGCGAGTGCTTCCTGTCGGTCCGGTTAATCCTTCGGTGATGGTGGTCTGCGATGCTCCGGGGCATGACGATGCCAGCACCGGAAGGCCGATCGGGGGGTTGGCGTGGCAGCTTGCGCAGCGGATGATGAGCGCGATCGGCATCGCTTCGGACCAAGTTTACAGCAGCTCGCTCTGCGCCTTCGCGACCTCCGCCCGGCTCGGCGGACCGGACCTGGAGCGCTCCGTCGCGATCTTCCGGCATCACCTGGGATTGGCACGTCCCAAACGCCTGCTCCTTCTGGGCGATGGGCCGTCACGGGCATTGCTCGGTGAGCCGCTTGCCTCGGCACGCGGCAAATTGCACTCTTACGAGGGGGTGCCTGTAGTCGTGACGTTTCACCCGCGTTTCCTGATCCAGCGCCCAGGCGACAAAGGTCTGGCGTGGCAGGACTTGCTGTTGTTCCCGCAAGAGGTTGTGGAATGAAGTTGAGATTTTTGCTCGCCGTCGGAGCGATCGCCTGCCCGGCGATGGGGATGGCCCAGACTGCGGTCGATCCGCTCGCACCGTTGACTGGTGGAGCGAAGCCGGCAACGCCAGCCGTGCCGCAGATTGTCATCGATCCAGCTACCAGTGGAATTGATCAGGCCATTGCACCTGTACCCGTCACGGTCGTTCCGCCCCAGCCGGCAATTCAGGTTCCGCGCTCCTGGCGGGAGGTGTTCGCCGCCATCCGTTCGGAGAATTGGGCCGCGGCTCACGCCGGCATCAATGCGCTCGGACCGAGCGTGCTTTCCCCGGTTGCCAGGGCGCAACTCTACACCGCGCGCAATTCGCCAGCCGCGCAAGTGTCCGCGCTCACCGCTCTGCTCGCCGAAGCCCCCGAACTCCCCGATGCAGATCAGCTTGCGCGAATGGCGGCAAACCGCGGAGCCACCGCGGTGCCCGCAATTCCGTACCGTGCGCCGATGATATTCCTTGGATCTGCTCCACGCCGGTCTCGCGCCAATCCGGTACCGGGCGAGCCGCAAGCCGACCTGCTCCGGTCTGCCCTCGATCCGCTGATCAAGTCCAACTCCGCTCCCGAGGCGGAGGCTCTGCTCCTGGAGCGACTGCCGCTGCTGTCCTATGAAGCGAGGGCGGAAGCGGGGCAACGCGTCGCCTGGTCCTATTATGTGCTCGGACGAGACGCGGACGCGCGCAGAGTCGCGGACGCGGCGCGAGCCGGCGCAATTGGAGAATGGGCAGGCCAGGCGGCGTGGGTTTCGGCGTTAGCCTCGTGGCGGCTCCGGGATTACGGCCTCGCCGCGCAGACCTTCCGCGAGGCTGCATCACGAACCCCGGGACGGGAGCTTCGCGCGGCATGCCTTTATTGGTCCGCCCGTTCGGAGATGGCGAACCGCAATCCCGCCGCCGTTACTCCGCTGCTTCGAGCTGCCGGGGAGTCGCCGGAAAGCTTCTACGGCCTCGTCGCGCGCAAGACGCTTGGGATGCCGGTGACCCTGCCGTCGACAAACCGGACACTCGACACGTCTCGGGTCGAGGGGCTGCCGAATGTGCGCCGGGCAATCGAACTGACCCAAATTGGCGAGAGCTGGCTGGCCGACGAATATCTGCGTCACCAGGCTCGGATCGGACCGGCCTCGGATCATGGCGCATTGATCGAAGTCGCCAAGCGGCTCGACCTTGCGAGCGCGCAGTTCTGGCTGGCGCATAACGGACCGCGCGGCGCGCAGGTCCGGCCGACCGATCGCTATCCGGCGCCGCGCTGGGCTCCGCACAACGGCTGGCGGATCGATCCCGCGCTGGCTTACGCACACACGCTTCAGGAATCGAGCTTCCGCCCGGCGATTGTCAGCCCCGCAGGTGCGGTCGGACTGATGCAGGTGCTGCCGACGACCGCAAACCTCATGGCCCGCCGCAACGGCCTGCCTTATTCACAGGCAAGCCTGACCAGCCCCGCCCTCAACATGGAATATGGCCAAAGCTTCCTGGAATTCCTGCGCGACAATGCCGCGACCCGGGGCCAATTGCCGAAGATCATCGCCGCCTACAACGCCGGCCCGCTTCCGGTCGAACGCTGGAACTATATCTACGACAAGGGCGATCCGCTGCTGTGGATCGAAAGCATCCCTTACTGGGAGACCCGCTATTACGTCCCGGCCGTGATGCGGAACCTGTGGGTCTATCAGGCGCAGTCGAACGATCCTCCGACGCTGCGGGCGATGGCGGAGCACCGTTGGCCCACCTTCCCCGCTCGCCGACCGAGCCAGGTCGTCAGCCTAACCAAATAGTTTTGTTCTTGATATGTTCTGATTATCTCCTATGATCAGGAGATGCCGACGAACGCCTACTCCGGGCGGGGCGCCACAGCGAACGAGACGCCCACCCGCTTCAATCTGAAGGAGCGGATCGCCGAGGGCGACTGGCTCGACACTGTCGAGGTGATTGATGGGGAGTTGCCGCCGCGCCGAACGACAGTGACGATCGAACGCCCGCGCACGATCCTGACCCGCAACAGCTCGCCGGACATCGGCTTCGATCGTTCGGTCAATCCTTATCGTGGGTGCGAACATGGCTGCATTTACTGCTTCGCCCGGCCCACCCACGCCTTTCATGACCTCTCGCCGGGAATTGATTTTGAGTCGCGCCTGTTCGCGAAGCCGGACGCCGCGGTGCTACTCCACTCCGAACTGTCCCGACCGAACTATGAGGTTGCTCCAATCGCATTGGGAACCAACACAGACCCCTATCAGCCGATCGAAGGTCGCTGGCGGATCACCCGCTCGATCCTCGAGCTGCTGGTTGAGACCCGCCATCCATTCACCATCACGACCAAGTCCGATCGCGTTCTGCGCGACATTGACCTGATCGCGGATGCGGCGTCTCGAAACCTCGCTTGCGTGGCGCTGTCGGTAACCTCACTCGATCCGCAGATCGCTCGCACGCTCGAACCCCGCGCCCCTGCCCCGGCCAAGAGGCTAGCGGCGATCCGCACGCTCAGTGAAGCGGGTGTCCCAACCATTGTCGCGATTGCACCGGTCGTGCCTCAAATCACTGATCATCAGCTTGAAGACATTGTGCGGAACGCGGTGGAAGCAGGAGCATCGGGCGGCTTCTACCTGCCGGTGCGGCTTCCGCATGAGGTGGCTCCGCTGTTCCGCGCCTGGCTCGACCGCCACTTTCCGGATCGTGCCGGAAAGGTGATGGCCACGATCCAGGCGATGCGGGGCGGCCGCGACAATGACCCGAATTTCTTCTCCCGGATGCGTGGGCAAGGCGTGTGGGCCGCCCTGCTGCGCAAGCGGTTTGAGAACGCTGCCGCGCGCTATGGTCTTAGACAAGCCAAGTTCGCGCTCCGCAGGGACCTGTTTATTCCGCCCGAAGGGGCGCAGATGCGGCTCCTGTGATTGACGCGGCACGGAACCGAGCCGCGGGCGTTGAGGCCACAACTTCGCTCTACGAAAGGGCCGCAGATGCGTTTGGCAATCATCACCCCTCTCCTGCTTCTGGCCGCATGTCAGGTCAGCAAGGACTCCGCGAATGAAGAGGTCAGCGTTCAACTCAACGGCGAGGTTGCCGAGAACGGTATTCAAGACGTGGCCAGTGACCTCGAGCGCGCCGCCGGAGATGCTTCCAATGAATTGGATCGGGCCGGGGATGCGATCGGCAACCGGGTTGGCCGGATCGATGTCGACCTGGACACCAGCAAGGAGCCAGGCGAGCCCGCGCCGGATCAGCCGGTCGCGAACCGCAATTAGCGTTTGAAGCTGCTCGGTCTCCCCTGCTAGGGCGCTGCGGCGTCGGGGAGTAGCGCAGTCTGGTAGCGCATCTGCTTTGGGAGCAGAGGGTCGCAGGTTCGAATCCTGTCTCCC
>CBFGZJ010000115.1:0-6170 GCA_965653215.1 uncultured Sphingomonas sp.
GAAAGGGAAGGACGGAGGAAGGACCAGCATGTCGTAGCGTCCCCACCGGTACGGTCCGAACAGCCGTTCGGCGGCCGCAATCATCTGCTCTGTGTCGGCAAATTCCTTCGTTGCGGCCGCAAGCGTTGCCGGCTCGGCCCACACACCCGAGCGCGGGCCCAAATCCCGAAAGTCCAACTCGCCGACAGCGATTGCAATCAAATAGGGCGCGACGGGATGATCCATCCGATAGTGGAAGATACGCATCCCCCCCTCGGTCATCGGTTGAGGATCGCCTGTCCCTGGCTGAACAGGAATGGCTGCCTTTTCCCCGCGGTCTGTCGGGGAGTCAGCCACTGCAACGCGGATGCATCGGGCGCCGAGCGGTAACGGATGATCAGGCGCCGCGTTGATGGAGCGAGACTGATCGTAAGCGGCGCCCCGAGGTTAGGATCGGAGGTGCCCACCGCCCACCGCAGCGGCTCGCCTTCCTGATCTGTGACGGCGAGTAGCTCGAGACCTTTGCTGTCGAGAACGATCGTCTGGGCATTCCTGGTCCGCGCGATGTCGAGGATGGCGGTCCCGCCGATCCGTCGAGCCTCGAAATCAACCGTCAGGTCCAGTGCGAGGTGGCGAACCCGTGCTTCATGGGGCCGCGCGTAACTATGGGGGTCATGGGCATCCGACGTCGCCAGGATGGGGGCGGCGGGAGCCTGCGTTTCTTCGCCCGTGCGGTCCGAAGTGGTTGCCAGCTCACAAGCGCTCAGCAGGATCAGCGCGATGATCGAAATTGCCCTGCGGAACGACATTGGCGGGATCCCTGCCCCTCTTAGGCTTGCACTTCTATGAACATCACGACCGAGATGTCGAGCAGCCCCCAAGGCAGGCGGGTTGGGATTGTCCGTCTTCTCGCCTATATCGTGGCGATGCGTCTCAGCTTACAGCGGCGGGAATGGCCAGCGACAGCGCGCGCCTGAGTGATTCCGGCCTTTTGACCGATTCGGCGATCGCGACGCCGGCAGGTCCAATCTTGCGCGAAATCGGGCTCGATCAGCCGTTCTTCAACGACAAGAACCGCGCCTTCTGGGTGCTCCAGAGCGCCGGATGGACCGGCTATTTCATCCTGCGATCGCTGTCCGGCCTGGCGAATGCGATGGGCGCGATGTTCATCGTCCACACCGCGCTGCTGACCGCGACCGGCTACTCCCTGACTCTGCTGATGGGATCCCTGTTCCGCAGGCTGATCCGGATGCCGATGCGGTGGACATTGCTGCTGTCGCTGATCGCGGTCGCCTTGGCGTCGGCGGCCTTTTCCGTGATCGAAACATGGAGCCACGCTACCTTCCTCAAGCCCGGATTCCGTCCGATTGGCGTCCAGTTCCTGGGAGCGATCCTGCTCGACTTCGCTCTGCTGGCGGCGTGGGCGGCTCTGTATTACGGGATCAACTATTACCTCCTGCTCGAGGAGGAGATCGACCAACGGTCGCGGCTCGAGAGCCAGGCGTCCACGGCGCAGCTGGCGATGCTTCGTTACCAGCTCAATCCGCACTTCCTGTTCAACACGCTCAATTCGATCTCGACGCTGGTCCTGCTCAAGCAGACGGAACGGGCGAACGCGATGCTCGCCCGGCTTTCATCCTTCCTCCGCTACACGCTGGCGAACGAGCCGACCGCCAAGGTGACCCTCGCGCAAGAGGTCGAGACCTTGAAGCTGTACTTAGAGATTGAGAAGATGCGCTTCGAGGATCGGTTGCGGCCGCATTTTCGGATCGATGCCGCAACCATTGGCGCGCGGCTTCCGTCCCTCCTGCTCCAGCCGCTGATCGAAAATGCCATCAAATATGCAGTGACCCCGAGCGAACAGGGCGCTGACATCTGGCTGTCGGCCCGGTGCGAAAATGGTCACGTCCGGATTGAGGTCGCCGACAATGGCACCGGACACTAGCCCGAACTGACCGCCGCTCCCTCCACTGGAGTCGGCTTGGCGAACATCCGCGACCGGTTAGCGCAAGCCTATGGCGCCGATCACCGATTTACGACCACAACCAACGAGCACGGGGGCTTCAGCGTCATCGTCGAAATTCCGACGGAGGCTGACGCCTGCCCAAAAGGAGCTTGAACCCCAATGGCCATCCGAACCATCCTGGTCGATGACGAACCCCTGGCAACTCAGGGCCTGTGCCTGCGACTTGAGGCTCATGACGATATCGAAATTGTCGCTACCGCGGCGAATGGGCGGGAGGCCATTCGCACGATCAAGACTCACAAGCCTGACTTGGTCTTCCTCGACATCCAGATGCCGGGCTTCGACGGATTTTCCGTGATTCAGGGGCTGATGGAGATTGAACCGCCGTTATTCGTCTTCGTGACCGCCTATGGCGAGCATGCGCTCCGCGCCTTTGAATCGCAGGCGGTCGATTATCTGATGAAGCCGGTTGACGAGGACCGGCTGGCGGTGACGATGGACCGGGTCCGCCAGCGCCTCGCCGAGAAGCGGGGAGTACAGGAAGCGGAGCGGCTGAAGGAAGCCTTGGTCGAACATGCGCCGGAGGCAGCGGATGCATGGGCCGGGGACTCCTCGGGTGAGCCACCCGCCGCCTCCCGCTTCGAAAAAATGATCAACATCAAGGACCAGGGCCAAATCTTCCGGGTCGATGTCGACACGATCGAGAAGATCGAAGCCGCGGGTGACTATATGTGCATTCAGACCGGTGACAACACGCTGATCCTGCGTGAGACGATGAAGGATCTGGAGAAACGATTGGATCCCCGCCGGTTTCAGCGGGTCCACCGCTCAACCATCGTCAATCTCGACCAGGTCCGGCAGGTCCGCCCGCATACGAATGGCGAATGCTTTTTGGTGCTCGACTCCGGAGCAGAGGTGAAAGTGAGCCGAAGCTATCGCGACGTCGTCGCTCGCTTCGTCCATTAGCCTGATCTGCAGGGAACGCGGGGTACCGCAGTGAGTTCGCAAACCATGACGCAGCAGCGTGCAACCGCGATGGCCGAGTTTCGGCGCATCCTGAAGTGGATCGTCGTGATCGGCGTGCTGATGGTGGTCGGCGCGCTCAGCTATTTGGCCGCGACCGGAGACCTGACCGTAAACCTGGTCATCGCCACGGTGATCGGCGTGTTCTTCTCAGTCCTGCTCGGCTGCGGCCTGTTCGCGGCGGCCTTCTTCAGCAGCAAGAGCGGCCATGATCAGGAGATCACCGACGCCGTTCGTCGTAACTCCGGCGATCGGCGTAGCGACTGAATTCAGGCTGGACGGAAGGTCAGTGCGTCGCCGTTGACGCACCAGCGCTGCCTGGTTGGCGGCGGGCCGTCATCGAACACATGGCCGAGGTGTCCGCCGCAGCGGCGGCAGTGGACCTCGGTGCGGACCATCAGCAGACTGCGGTCAGCTTCGGTGCCGACCGATCCGGCGATTGGCCGGGTGAAGCTTGGCCAGCCGGTCCCGCTGTCGAACTTGTCGGCGCTGCGGAACAGCGGCAGTGCGCAGCCGCCGCAGCAGAAGAGGCCGCGGCGCTTCTCATGATTCAGCGGGCTGGTAAATGGCACTTCGGTGCCTGCCTTTCGCAGGACACGGTAGGCCGAGGGACTCAGCCGCCGACGCCATTCCGCGTCGCTGAGCTGTACCGGATAACGGTTCGCCGCCGCACTTCGGCCGGCAAGCGCCAGTGCCGCTACAACGACGGAACCGGCTCCCAGTAATGCCCGGCGATTGAGCATCCGATCCGCCTAGCCGAGTGAAGCTGAACGGCGGCGGAACCAGCGGCGTGTGGGGCCGGACTTGAGCACGCTGCGGCGGAACAGACGGGCGGCGAAGTGCAAGATCAGCGCCACCCACACCGCCTGCCACAGCAACGCCACGGCGTGCGGCCACAGCTCCGCGCTCTCAGCCGCCCGCGCCAGCATCACATAAGGCGAAGAGAGAGGAAAAGCGGCCGCAAACCGCCCAATGCCGCTGTCAGCTGCCCCGACTGCCGAGGAGGCCAGCGCAAAGATGATCACCTGGGCCATCGTCACCGGCATGGACAGGGTCTGCACCTCGCGCACAGTTGACGCCTGCGCGCCGATCCCGAGGAAGGCTGCTCCGAGCAGCAGATAGCTCATGACGAAATACAGCAGGGCGAGCAGCACAAATAGGGGCCAGCCCACGGCCGGCGGCGGAAGGGCCGAAAGCCCATCGCCTGCGAGACTCCCGACCGCCACCGCAGCCGTCAACCCCCACACTGCAATCCCGGTCAACGACACCGCCAGCATCGCAAACAGCTTACCGACGAAGATCGAGTCCATCGGCACAGCCGCGGCGAGGATCTCGATGACCTTGTTCGATTTTTCTTCAATCAGCTGCGACAGCAACATGCCCGCCAGCAGGATCGTCAGCAGGAACAGAATGGCTTGCCCAGCGCGGGCCGTGATGGCTCTGGCGGACACGATCGATCCGGCGGCCGGCCCGGTGGTCACGACCTTCAACTTTGGATCGGCAGAGGCAGCACCACCCGCGCGAGCAGCCCCAATGAGCAGCTCAAGCTGCCGTGGGACGTTGCCGGACTTGGCCGAACCGGTGAAGCGCGGCGCGCTCAGACTACCGTCCAGCACGCCAAGCACGGGCGGGTTTGTCGAACGCAGTAGCTCTTCCCGCTGCTTCAGGACGTCGGGTTGTGGGTCGAAATGCCGGATCCCGACCAGTCCCGCACCCTCAAGTGCGTTCGCGATCTGGGTGTGGGCCAGTTCGAACCGGTCAAAATCAGCCTGATCGAACACGACCGCCACAACTGGCCGCTGCGCCTCTTCCGCCACTTTCGCACCAATGCCCCCGAACATCAGCACGATCAGGAAGGGGAAGATCGGGCCAATCAGGAACAGCAGAAAAGTCCGCGAAAACACGGTGGCGGAGTAGTCGCGCCGGGCGATCACGAAGGCCGACTGGATCAGGCGCATCACGCAGCCTCCGAAGGCGTTGTGGCTGGATCAGCCATGGCTCGACCCGCTGCTTCCCCCGCGATCGCAACGAAGGCATCATGGAGACCGGGGCGCTCGATCGCGAGCGCCTCGATCCCGGCACCGCCGTCGATCAGCGCTCTCAACAACGGTTCAGCGCCGGACTCGGGAAGCTCGAACGACCAGTCGCTTCCGTTGCGTCGCGCTCCAGCAGGAATTGCTGCCCGCCACGGTCCGTCCGTCGCCCGCGTACGGAGTCTGACGATCGGCCGAAGCCGGCCGCGCGCCTCGTCGACCGCGCCTTCGAACGCCAGCTTGCCTCCGGCGATGATTGCAATCCGCTCACACAGGCGCTCGGCATGGGCGATGACATGGGTCGAGAAGATCACCGTCGCGCCATTGGCGGCCTCGCTCCGGATCATCTGCTCAAGCTTGCCCTGGTTGATCGCATCAAGCCCGGAAAATGGCTCATCAAGCACGATCAAGCGCGGCCGGTGGATAATCGTACCGAGCAGCTGCACCGTCTGCGCCATGCCCTTGGACAAGGTTCGGATCGGCTTGCGTGCCCATTCTCCTAGCCCTTTGCTGGCGAGCAATTCGTCGGCCCTGCGGCGGCCCTCTGCCAGCGGCAGGCCGCGCAGAGCGCCCATGAAGGCAATCGCTTCCCGGCATTGCATCGCCGGATAAAGGCCGCGCTCCTCCGGCAAATAGCCCACCAGTGGCGCGGCTTCGAGCGGACGATCGCTGCCAAGCAGACGGCGACTCCCGGATGAGGGATCAATGATCCCCAGCAGCATTCGCAAAGTTGTCGTCTTGCCGGCTCCGTTCGGGCCGAGGATGCCGTAGATGATGCCTTGCGGCACACGAAGGCTGATCCCCGCAACCGCGCGGGTGTCGCCGAAATCCTTGACCAGGTCTTTGGCCTCGACCGCGGCCTCTGCGCGATCCTCCGGCTGCACATGTTGAAGCACTGCTGCTCTTTACGCCTCAATCGTTTAGTGCGGCCCGACAATCGGGTAGCTGATAAACTGGGCCTGTGAATAGTCCTGCAAGCGTGAAGGAAGAGATAAGGCGCGAGGCGGAGTCGCTTGGCTTCGCCGTGTGCGGCTTCGCGCGTGCTGATTCCGCTGATAATGCTGGCAATGAACTCCGCCAGTGGCTCGAGGCGGGGCACCACGGCACGATGGGCTGGATGCAGGAGCGCGCCCACCATCGCGTGGCTCCCACGGCCCTCTGGCATGACG
>CBFGZJ010000116.1:0-6080 GCA_965653215.1 uncultured Sphingomonas sp.
GCCCGCGCCATCGCCAAAGTGGCCTATATCTACGGCTTCCCGGTGGTCGACGACTATCGCATCCAGCACGCCTATTTCGTCGACACCAAGAACCCCGGATGGGGACAGCCGGTGCTGACGAAGATCATACCAATCCTGCCCCGCCAGCAGGGCCCGAACCTGGCTCATCCGAAGGTTGTCGTCAGTATCTCCAAGCGCGAATCCGTTGATGCGGCCCCAATGCTGGACAATCATCCAGACGGCCATTGCCAACCAGGCCAGCAGCACGATCAGCCGCCAATGGCGGTCGGCATAGGCCAGCAGCTTTGCCGTCATCCCTGTTCGATGCCCCCGAAAATCCCGCTTCGCGGTCTAGCCGGTTGCGATTAAAGGGCAAGTCTCGGCGCGGGGAACTAGTGATGAGCGAACATGTCTATTCAGGTGATTTCTATACCTACATCGATGCGGGTTCGCGACGCTCAGCACGCGTGGTTGCCAAGATCCTTCTCGGGGAGATGCCAATCCGCAGTGTGCTCGATGTTGGCGCGGGTCACGGAGCCTGGGCAGCAGAGTGGCGGTCGCTGGGTGTCGATGATGTCACGGCCGTGGACGGCGACTATGTTGACCGGGCTCAGTTGGCGATCCCCCCCGAATCCTTTGTTCCCCATGATCTGGCGACTTCGTTAGACCTTGGCCGTCGCTACGACTTGGTCCAATCGCTTGAAGTTGCTGAGCATCTCCCTGACAGCAAGGCCGACCAGTTCGTCGACAACCTCGTGCGACATGGGGACGTCATCCTGTTCTCCGCGGCAGTTCCCCATCAGGGGGGCGAGCATCATGTCAATGAACAGCCACCGGAATATTGGCGCAGGAAGTTTGCCGCGCGAGGCTATGCAGTGTTCGACTTCGTACGACCCGCTCTGAGCACCACTCGCGATGTGATGCCGTGGTACCGCTTCAACAGCTATCTTTATGCGAATTCAGATGGCCAGACGCGGCTTTCGGACGCGATCCTCATGTGTCGGGTTGACGATCGCACGTCGCTCACGATCGGCGGGAATTTGCAGTGGGCATTGCGGCGGGCAGCGGTTCGTCTCATCCCGACGTCGCTGGTTAAGCCAGTCGCAATTGCTAAAGCCGCTGTCGAGGCGCGTTTTCGCAGCCGATGATCAACATCCGTGATCCGGAGCAGCGCGCAACCGTTCTGCAGTTCGCCCGCTATGGAGTGATTGGCCTGGCGATTACATTGCTGGGTCAGGCAATCTATCTTGGGCTGGCCGACCATGCAGGGGTGGCGCCTTTGACCGCCATCGCGATCGCCTGGATCGTCGGAGTGGGAGTCGGCTATTTCGCCCACGGCTCGATCAGCTTTCGGGGCCTTGGGGAGCGGTCCAATCACGCCGAGACCGGAGCCCGCTTTATCGGTGTGAACCTCGCAGGCTATGCGATGAACAGCTTCTGGGTGTGGCTATTAGTTGAGCGGCTCGACGGCGCCACGTGGTGGCCGGTCGTGCCCAATCTCTTCCTAACTCCGCTGGTCACGTTCTTTCTGCACCGGCACTGGACTTTCCGCTGAGGCGATAATCCCCAAGCGACCAGAGTTGGATGAACCGGCGATCTGACGAACGATGTAAAGGGGTCGCTGTTTGGCCTGGCTGTAGAGACGGCCAATATATTCACCCATAAGCGCCAGGACAAACATCTGGACTGCACCAAGTGCGACCACCACGAGCATCAGCGACGTCCACCCTTGGATGGTCTCGCCAGTGAGCCAACTCACGAAGATATAGGCAATGATTAAAACCGAGCCGATAGAAAGGGCCAAGCCGGCGTGGCTGGCGACCTTGAGCGGAGCCGAAGAGAAACCGGTCAGCGCGTCAAATGCGAACCTGACCATCTTCGAAAGGGGATATTTGGTTTCTCCGGCAAGGCGTTGGTCTCGGGCGTAGGCGAACGGCACCTGACGGAATCCGATCCAGGCGACCATCCCGCGAATGAACCGAGCCTGCTCCGGAAGGGACAGCAGAACGTCCAGGGCGCGCCGGGTCATGAGCCGGAAATCACCCGCGTCTAAAGGGATATCGACTTCCGTCATTCGCGACAGCAATCGGTAAAACGCGTGAGCAGTTGCTCGCTTGAATGGAGTTTCCCCGGTTCGGCTGGAGCGAACACCGTAGACCACGTCGGCGCTTTCCCTACGAAGTGTTTCAACCATTTCTCGAAGCAGCTCTGGCGGATCCTGGAGATCGGCGTCGATGATCAGGATCAATTGGCCGCGGCACAGGTCAAGGCCGGCCGTGAGTGCTAGCTGATGACCGTGATTGCGAGACAGGTCGATTGCGACGACATTCGAATCTGAGGTTGCCAGCCGTTGCATGACGAGCCAGCTGGAATCGCGCGATCCGTCATTGACGAAGACGAGCTCATAATCAGATCCGACTACCTCGCGCGCCGCGTTGCTCAGGCGCTGATGAAGCGCCTCAAGGCAGGCTTCTTCATTGTAGCAAGGAACGACGATCGACAGGTGTGGAGCGGTCAACCCAAGGTTCCTTCACGGCAGCATTCGGCGGTATCATGCGGTATAGCAAGGAGTTCCGCCCGCGCCAGATCAGTTGCGATTGGCGGACAGCAGGAAGCTTCGATTGATCGACATCGACTAACCAAAGATAATCAAATGCCGAGAACGGCAGGCGGCCGAGAGCTTCCCCGACTGAGCTCCACCCCTGGCGGGCGCAGGTACCGCGGATCTGCTGAGAAGGGTCGGCCTGGAACTCGCCTGCAGCCGGGTAGCGGACGTCCATCAGATTGGCGTCCTCAATATCCCATTGATCATTCGAAAACCCTTCACGCCGAACAATCACAATCGTACCGAGATGATCGTTCCGCTTCATCACCCAAGGCCAATCGCACTTCTGCTGAACCAGCGTGGCCACCCGCGCCCCACGCGGCACATGGTTGAGCGCCGCAAGAGCGGATTGTTGTTCGCTCGCCGCGATGGAAAAGCTCAAAGTATTACCGGCGATGCGCAGCAGGTAGAACGCGACCCCAGCTGCCGCAAAGAAGCTGAGCACCTTGTATTCCGCATTTTCCTTGGGTCGAACCGCGAGCAGGGCGACCGCGAAAATGAACGGTGCCAGCCGCATGTCGGCATAGGCGGAACCAAAGATGATCCTCGGCAACAGCAAGAAAATCGCGACAAGCAGGAGCAAGGATACCGCGAGATTTCGCGACAGCCGAAACGCCGATGACCGGATCAGCCCGCAGCCGAAGATAAATAGCGCCACCGCCATGGAGAGAATATCGAACGGCTGCCAACGATCGCGCAGCACGCTGACCAACGATATCAATTTGCTGGCGAGACCGAACCAGTCACCCGTCATCCCGCTACCGGTTTCGCTCCGCCAGACGACCATGAATAGCAGCGGAACGGTGAGCGGAAGCACCTGCACCACCGCCTGCCGCATTGCTCGCGGCCAGCTCCCGGTCCGGTCGTGGCGGTGGATTACCTCAGCCGAAAATGCGAGCAGCCCGAGCACGCCCCAGCCAAATGTATGGCTGATCCAAACAACGCAGGAAATCGGTACGAACAGGGCGGAGCGGAGCCGATATTTGCCGAACCGCTCGAGGCGCAACCAGAGCCCGAAAGCCAGGAAGCAAAGCGCCATGGACAGCGCGAAATTCACGAACCCATAGTTGAACGGATAGGCGTAGGCGAACGGCAGCGCGAACGCCGCGGTGGGCGTCAGGCGGCCGTGCACCTCTCGCGCTACCCACAAGAAGCCCGCCACCGTCAGCGGCGGAATGCTCATGACGATCAGCTTGACCGCGGGTTCGAGCCCGATCGCCTTGCCTAGGGGGTAGACCAGCAGGTCGACCCCGAGGTTGCCGATGATAGCCCAGCGGAAATGATACCATTGATGGAGCGGCGAATCCGGACCCGCCAGCATGACGCGGTAACGGCCCATGTGACCCAGCAGGTCAACGAGCGGCGGGATTGGCGGATACAGCAGGGGGACAAAAGCGAGCAGGACCATCGCGACGGCAAAGCGCCGCGTCTCCCACCAGATTACGCCCCCTGGTTGACTCAAGCTTGCCCGCGCCTCCCCAGCAGCCGCAGCCTTAGCGCATTGAGCTTGATAAATCCTTCCGCGTCGCGCTGGTCATAAGCGCCGGCGTCGTCTTCGAACGTCACCACCCGCTCGGAATAGAGGCTGTTCGGCGACCTGCGCCCGGTCACATGGACCGCGCCCTTGTAGAGCTTGAGCCGGACAGTGCCGCTGACCTTCGCCTGGCTATGGTCAATCGCTGCCTGCAGCATCTCACGCTCTGGCGAGAACCAGAAACCGTTATAGACCAGCTCGGAATAGCGCGGCATCAGCTCATCCTTGAGGTGAGCCGCGCCGCGATCCAGCGTCAGCTGCTCGATCGCCCGATGGGCGGCGTGAAGGATGGTGCCGCCGGGTGTTTCATACATGCCGCGGCTCTTCATGCCGACGAACCGGTTCTCGACCAGGTCAAGCCGGCCGATGCCGTGGTTGCGTCCAAAGTCATTCAGCTTGGCGAGCAAAGTTGCGGGCGATAGACCCTCGCCATTGACCGCAACCGCATCGCCACGCTCAAAGTCGATGGTGATGATCTCCGGCTGGTTGGGAGCATCCTCGGGACTGACAGTACGCGAGTAGACATAGTCCGGCACCTCTTCCCACGGATCCTCGAGCACCTTGCCCTCCGACGAAGTGTGGAGAAGATTGGCATCGGTCGAGAACGGACTCTCACCGCGCTTGTCCTTCGGCACCGGAATCTGGTGCTTCTCGGCAAAGTCGATCAGCGCGGTGCGGCTGCCGAGGTCCCACTCCCGCCACGGAGCGATCACGTGGATGTCGGGCGCAAGCGCATAATAGCCGAGTTCGAACCGCACCTGGTCATTTCCCTTGCCTGTGGCACCGTGGGAGACCGCATCGGCTCCAACCTGGCGCGCGATCTCGATCTGGCGCTTGGCGATCAGCGGGCGGGCGATGGAGGTGCCGAGCAGATACAGGCCTTCGTAAAGCGCGTTGGCGCGCATCATCGGGAACACGAAGTCGCGAACGAACTCCTCACGCAGGTCATCGATGAAGATATGCTCGGGCTTCACGCCCATCAGTTCGGCCTTGTGGCGCGCCGGGCCGAGCTCCTCACCCTGGCCGAGGTCGGCGGTGAAGGTGACGACCTCACAGCGATAGTTCTGCTGGAGCCATTTCAGGATGACGCTGGTGTCGAGACCGCCCGAAAAGGCCAGCACGACGCGATTGATGTTCTGTGCCATGGCGCGGCCACTATGCGGGCGGCGCGGTGAGTTCAAGCGCGGGCCCCCGTTCAAGCGCGATACAGCATGGTCCCGCTAACACCGAGCCATACCGAACAATTCGGAGTTGAGTTTATGAAGACCGCTATTCTGGCCGGAGTCACGGCCTTCGCAATCACTGCGGCGACGCTCGCAATTGCGCAGCCGGCGCCGAGCGGGGCGCAAGCACAGCAGCCGACGAAGCACGGAATGAAGGCGCCTCAGACCCGTGCCGATGTGGCCGCCAAGGTGCGCAACCGGTTCACCGCCCTCGACACCAACAAGGATGGGTTCGTTACCCGCCAGGAGAGCGAAGCCGCAATGGCCGCCCGCTTCAGCCAGCGCTTTGACCGGCTCGACAGCAACAAGGACGGTCAGATCAGCCGCGATGAATTCTCCGCGCGGCCCGAGCGGCGGGCTGAAGGACCGCGCGCCGGGCGTGGTCAGCGTGGTGGAGGTCGGATGGGATTTGCCGGGCGCATGTTCGACATGACGGACGCCAACAAGGACAGCCGCGTGTCGCTGCAGGAAGCGACTGATGCCGCCCTTCGCCACTTCGACATGGCCGACGCCAACAAGGACGGCACCGTGACTCCCGAGGAACGGCGCCAGATGTGGCACGCGCATCGCCAGCACACGCCCAAGGCTGGTTAACCGACCCCCCGGTGCCGCCGGCTTCGGCGGCGCAGCGCAGGCCCGGCCAACGTGCAACCCGGCCGGGCCTGTTTGCCTATTTGGCAGGCGCGGTCGCGAGATTGAGGCAGGCCCAAACAAGACC
>CBFGZJ010000117.1:0-6052 GCA_965653215.1 uncultured Sphingomonas sp.
CTGCGGCATAGCCAACAAGTGCATGTGCGGCGCCGCGCCATCCATCAGGGAGCATGAGCCTCGCAAGAACCCACATGATGAACGCAAACGCGATCATTGCAGCGAGCGGAACGAGGAACAATGGCCGCAAGCTTGCCAGCGCAGACATGGTCGGCCAGCCGATGATTAGAGCGAACAGGAAGCTCGGAATTGCCAGCAGGATCCCCAAACCGATAAAACCTTCCGCGACGCCTTGCGTGAAGCCACTCGTCGCTCTCCCTTTTGCCGCAAACCAGACGTGGATGACCGCGGCATAGATCGCGAATGAGAGCGCCCATGCGATCAGCAATCTGATGAAGCCCATTTGAGAGCCACTCCTCCAAAGTTCACTCATAGAGACGTTGATGGGCCGCGCCGCTAGTCGGTGAGGTTCACTTGTAGAGTTCCGTCGTGAAGTCACCGGATCCTACCAGCTGGATCGGCGCCGAGTCCCTTAACCGACGCGGCGGGTTGGGAATGAGCGTGCCGCGCACCCTCCCCACCGCTTCGAGCCACGGCAGCCGCTTCTTGATCCCGGTGGTCACCTGTTCATCGGTGATCTGGACAGAGATCTGCTTAAGCTTCACGCCCGGTCCGAAAGCCTGATCAAGAGCGTCGGGAGCAACCGCCTCCAGGCTGTCCGGTCGATCAAGATCCCGGAACCGCACGAGCAGCGGATATTGAACCATCGGTTTCCTGGAGGAAGAAATCGCGGGCCGGAACCGCTGAAGCTCACGGGAAAGGCCGACGTGCGACGCGATATCGCGGATGTTGCGGACTCGCTCGGAGCCTGAGCTGAGATCTTTGAACAAGTTCTCGGGCCACATTATTCCGGTCGAGGAATTGCCCTCCTCGTCTACCAGCAGAGCGAACAGCACTTTGTCTCCGCCAAGGTCGACCGCGACCGCCTCGCCCCGGAACTTGGCATCGTAGGGGCTCGCCAGCGCCAACGTTGGCTTGCTCAACCGGAAGCTCCAGACAGACGAACCAGAGCGGGCGGCGCCATTATCGTCGACCTCGACAGTTACTTTGTAGCGGACTTCTGCTGGGCCGCCGCATGCTCCCAGAACCATCGCTAACCCTAATGACGCAGCCGGCATCGCACGAGCCAAAAATCCGTAAGCCATTCTCATCTCCAAGCACGCGCTCGCGTACGGGAGAAACATTGAAACATGCTGAAAACCCAGCTTGGCAGGTCTCGGTCAGACAGCTCTGACGCGGTTCAAGAGGAGTGCGATCAGCAGGTAGATCAGAGGCGCACACGAAATCAGTGCGGTGAGGTAGTCGATCCTGGTTCCCCATCCAGAGCCGAACGCCAACCGATAGATTGAATGGATCTGGCAAAGCGCAACTGGGATCACGAACGCCCAGACCGCTATCAGAGAAGATGCTTTTCCATCGGTGCCTGCAGCGAGGAAGGCGATCACCACGAACGGCATCTGGATCAAGATCAGCAGACCCAGCAAAGTTTTCACAGCGGCAATTCCTCTTCGGTGTACGGCACCGGTTGAGCTTACAGGCGAAGGCTTAACCGCAGGTTCGCGTGGGAGCCGGGAGCGAGATCTTGTCCGCTCCCGTTAGAGACCTGCTATGTCATGCGCTCCGCCAGCACCCAGTCAAAAGTTCTTTCCTACACTTGCCCCTACGCCGCATAGGCAAGTCGATGATTGCGCCCGCTCTCGATCATGCCGGCTGATCCCCGCCGCCCCGCGCTCTTGCCTTCCCGCACCCGACCGGCAACAGGCCTCGGCATGACCGATGCGACAATCCGCGATGCTGCGCTCCACTCCAAGGCCTGGCCGTACGAAGAAGCCCGCAAGCTGTTGAAGCGCTGGCCCGAAGGCAAGGCCAACGGGCAGCCGATCCTCTTCGAAACCGGCTATGGCCCGTCCGGCCTGCCGCACATCGGCACGTTCAACGAAGTGCTGCGCACGACCATGGTCCGCAACGCCTTCCACGAGCTCAGCGACCAGCCGACCCGCCTGATCGCGTTCAGCGACGACATGGACGGGCTACGCAAGGTGCCGGACAATGTGCCCAACGCGGCGATGCTCGCCGAGCATCTCGGCAAGCCGCTCACGGCGATTCCCGATCCGTTCGGCGAGTATGAAAGCTTCGCGCATCACAACAATGCGATGCTGCGCCGCTTCCTTGACCGGTTCGGCTTTGATTATGAGTTCCTGTCGGCCACCGACTGCTATCGCGATGGGCGGTTCGACGACACACTGCGCGAGGTGCTGCGGCAGTGGGACGCAATCCTCGGCGTGATGCTGCCG
This sequence comes from uncultured Sphingomonas sp., assembly GCA_965653215.1. Lineage (GTDB taxonomy): Bacteria > Pseudomonadota > Alphaproteobacteria > Sphingomonadales > Sphingomonadaceae > Sphingomicrobium. Next base: position 2,295 of record CBFGZJ010000117.1, read on the forward strand.
ACTTTGCGTGAGGAGCGGCGCAAGACCTATTCGCCAGTGCTGCCGGTGTCGCCGACCAGCGGCCGCGTGCTGCAGGTTCCCGTCGAAGTGATCGACGCCGAAGCGGGTCTGATCGCCTTCGATGATGAGGATGGCGGGCGGGTCGAGCAATCCGCCCTCGGCGGCCTGTCGAAGCTGCAGTGGAAGGTCGACTGGGCGATGCGCTGGGCTGCGCTCGGGGTCGATTATGAAATGGCTGGCAAGGACCTGATCGACAGCGTCACCCAGTCCGCCAAGATCACTCGCATCCTCGGCCATCGCCCGCCAGAGGGCTTCAACTATGAAATGTTCCTCGACGAAAAGGGCGAAAAGATCTCCAAGTCGAAGGGCAACGGGCTGAGCCTCGAGCAGTGGCTGACCTACGGCAGCGAGGAGAGCCTGGCGTTCTACATCTACCGCGAGCCGAAGAAGGCCAAGAGCCTGCATTTCGGGGTAATCCCACGCGCAGTAGACGAATATTGGCAGTTCCGCGGCAATTACCCAGCGCAGCCGGTCGAGCAGAAGCTCGGCAATCCCGTCCACCACATCCACGCCGGCAAGGTGCCCGAGCCGCATTCGCTGCCGCTTAACTTCGGCTTGCTGCTGAATTTGGTTAGCCTGCCCGGCGTCGGCGACCGCGCCACCGCCTGGAGGTTCGTCCAGCGTTATGCGCCGGAGACTTCTCCGGAAAGTCATCCCGAGCTCGACACGCTGATCGGCCTCGCCGTGAACTATGCGCGGGATTTTGTTGCACCCACCTTGCAGCGCCGCACTCCCACCGAAGTTGAGCTTGCTGCTCTTGCCGAGCTGGATCACGAGCTTGCCGCGCTACCGGCCGACGCGGATGCCGAGGCCATTCAGCATCTGGTGTTCGAGATCGGCAAGCGCCACCCGTTCGAAAGCCTGAGGCACTGGTTCCAGGCGCTTTACGAAACCTTGCTCGGCTCCTCCCAGGGGCCGCGTATGGGCAGCTTCATCGCGCTTTATGGGGTGGAGAATACCCGCAAGCTGATCGCGGAGGCGCTGACGGAACGGAGCTGACGCGTGCGGGTTCATTCCGCATGATGAATCGTGGCGAAAGTTACTGGAACGCCACTGCGGAAGCACCCGACTTCCCAGCACTGACTGATGCCGTTGAGGTCGATGTTGCGATCATCGGCGGCGGGATTGTCGGAGTGACCGCCGCCCGACTGCTGAAGGACCGGGGCGCGAAGGTCGCCCTGATCGAGGGACGCCGAGTCGGCCGCGGGGTGACCGGGCGCTCGACCGCCAAGATGACGTCGCAGCATGGGCTCATCTATGCGGTGTTGGAGCAGAAGTTCGGCGGTGATTGCGCCCGGCTTTACGGCGAAGCGCAAGAAGCAGGAATCCGCAAGATTGTTGAACTTGCGAACGCCCATGCGGTTGACGCGGATATCGAGCCCAGTCCTGCCTTTGTCTTCACCCGTGATCCGAAACTGGTCAGCGACATCGAACAGGAGGCCGAAGCCGCCGGCCGCTATGGTCTGCCGGCGGCGCTCACCCGCGACACCGGGCTACCGTTCGAGGTCGAGGCTGCGGTGCGGTTCGACGATCAGGCCCAGTTCCACCCGACCAAATATGTTGCGGGTCTCGCGCAAACGATCCCCGGTGATGGCTGTCACCTGTTCGAAAACAGCAGGGTGGTGGATTGGGAGCCAACGACTGTCCGCACCGACGCGGGACAGGTTCGCGCCTCGGTCGTCGTCATGGCCAGTCATCTTCCGCTCGGGCAGACTGGCGGTTTCTACACCGAGGCCGCGCCTTACGCCGAACCGATGATCGCGGCTCCAATCGCGGATGAATTGAGCGGCATGTACAAAAGCGCTGAGCGTCGGCCGAGCCACTCCGTCCGAACCCATCGCGGAGCAAATGGCCGTACTTATGCCGTTGCCGCCGGCACCTCGTTCAAGCCCGGCCATGTCGACGAAGAGCGAGAATATTTCGCTGATCTGGAGCGCTGGCTGACGGACAACTTCCCAGTTGGTTCGATCGAATATCGCTGGGTCAACGAGGATTACACCCCCATCGACATGGTGCCGTTCGTCGGCTGGTCGTCATCCGCCCGCTCGAAGGCCTATCTGGTCGCGACCGGCTTCAAGGCGTGGGGCATTTCTAACGGGACGGCCGCGGCCATGATCCTTGCCGACCTCGCCAGCGGCACGGATGGCCACCCCTGGCTGAGCCTGTTCGACGCGACCCGCATCGACCCGATTGCCGGGGGCAAGCAGTTCCTCAGCGAAAACGCCAAGGTCGCGTCGCATCTGGTCGGCGGCTACCTCGCCCGTAAGCCGCATTCATTCGACGAACTCGCGCCCGGAGATGCCGCGATCCTGAAGGTGGATGGGCACAACGTTGCCGCCTACCGGGACGAGCAGGGGACCATCCACTCTGTCTCCGCCGTGTGCAGCCACATGGGGTGTATCGTCGGCTGGAACGAGAACGACCGGACCTGGGATTGCCCCTGCCACGGATCCCGCTTCGCCCTGGACGGCCGCGTGATCCACGGACCGGCAACCCAACCACTCGGCTCGAAGGTTACAGGCTAAGCGCCACCGCTGGTGGGAGCGGGCTGCTGCCGATTGGTCATCGCTTTCGCCGCCCGCGCGATCGCTCGCCGGACGCGCGGATAGGTCCCACACGGACAAAGATTGGGCAAAGCGTCGATGTCTGCAGAAGTGGGCTGCGGGTTGGTTCGCAAGAGAGCGACGGCCGCGAGGATGAACCCCGGATCGCAAAACCCGCATTGCGTGACCTGTTCGGCTTCCCACGCCTCCTGCAGCGGGTGAGCGTTGTTGGCCGACAGGCCTTCGATCGTCGTGATCGACGCGCCCTCCAAGGTCGCAATGGTCACCGTGCAACTCGCGACCGCGGAGCCGTCGATCAGAACAGTGCAGGCACCGCACTCACCGGTCCCACAGCCATATTTCACACCAGTGAGGTTGGATGCATCGCGCAGCGCCCACAGCAGCGGCGTGGCCGGGTCCAGTTCATACTGAAGCGCCTGTCCGTTGACCGTCATTCGAGTCATGACCTCTCGGTAGCTTCCCGCGAGCGAGCACGCAAAGCGGCCTTGCAATCCGCCTAAACCGATGATAGATGCGTTACATCGTGTTAAAACGTTGTAACATCTGGTGAGCGTCGATCGCTCCGCCGTCGCCCCCACGAGGGACGAGCGCACACTGGTCAGCGACCTGTGCCGCGCGCTGATCCTGCTCGAGGACGAAACGCAGGCCGCAAGCCTGCTGCGCGACCTGTGCACTCCTGCCGAGATCCGTACGCTGGCCGAGCGGTGGCATGTCGCTCGCCTGCTCGATTCCAGCGATCTCAGCTATCGCGATATTCATGAGGGGACCGGAGTGAGCACGACGACCATCGTCCGCGTCGCCCGCTTTCTGCGTCAGGAACCGCATCAGGGCTACCGCGCGATCCTTGACCGGCTGGAGAATGATGATGCTCGTTGATCGCGACCGGTTGCACATCGCCATCCAGAAGGGCGGGCGGCTGGCGGACTCCAGTCGGGACCTGCTGCGTTCAGCCGGGCTCAAAATCCAGAGCGGCAAGAACGACCTGACCGCGCGGGTCGACAATTTCCCGATCGATCTGATGTTCGTGCGCGACGACGACATCCCCACGTTCGTCGCTGACGGAGTGTGCGAGTTCGGCATCGTCGGACGCAACGTGCTCGAGGAGTTTTCGCTGGGTGGCAATGGACCAGCCTG
>CBFGZJ010000118.1:0-5972 GCA_965653215.1 uncultured Sphingomonas sp.
GCACGATCCGCGATTTGGCCGACCCGGTGGCGATCGCCTCCGCCTACAGCGGGGTCGCCGATGCGATGAGCGTGTTGGTCGAACCGCACTTTTTTGGCGGCTCGCTGGCGGACCTCACGGCTGTTCGCAACAATTTCGACGGGCCGATCCTTGCCAAGGACTTCCTGGTCGATCCACGGCAGATCCCGGAAGCGCGGGCGGCAGGCGCCGATGCGGTACTGGTCATGTTGTCCGTTCTCGACGACAGTGAGGCAGCGGACATGATCTCCCTCGCGCGGACGTTGAACATGGATGTGCTGGTCGAGGTTCACGACGAATCTGAAATGGAACGTGCGCTGGCGCTGGATGCGCCATTGATCGGGATCAACAACCGTGACCTCACGACCCTGAGCATCAACCTCGCAGTCACCGAGCGGCTGGCCGAAAAGGCAGCGGACCGGCTGGTGGTCAGCGAGAGCGGTATCCTGACCCGCGAGGACGTCGAGCGATTAGCGCCTCTGGTCGATGGATTTCTGATCGGAACCTCGATCATGCGGTCGAGCGACCCCGCGGATGCGATTCGCGAGCTGGTGTTCGGTCGGGTCAAGCTGTGTGGCTTGCGGTCGCCCGAAGAAGCCGCGGCCGCTCGCCCTGCCCGCTACGCCGGACTCATGTTTGTTCACGACAGTCCGCGCTTCCTCACGCTTGAGGAAGCCGAGGTGTTGATTGCCGATCTGCCGCCAGCGGTGCTTCCGGTCGGCGTATTCCGCAATGCGCCGGTTGGCGAGGTGGCGGTGATTGCAGAACGCCTGCATCTTCATGCCGTGCAGCTGCATGGCGAGGAGGACCGCGCCTATCGCGAGCGGCTGCGCAAGCATCTTCCCCCCGGCACGCAGATTTGGCAGGCGATCGGGGTTGAAGGCGAAGCAGCGACGGCCGGCCATGCGGATGCCGACCGGCTGCTGTTCGACAGCGCCCGAGCCGGGCGCAGCGGCGGTCTCGGCGAGAGCTTCGACTGGACGCTGTTGCAGGAGCAGCCAACCTTGCCGGAAGCCCTGCTCGCAGGCGGGATCGGCGTTGCCAATGCCCGCCAGGCGCTTGAAACCGGCGTCCATGCAATCGATGTCGGGTCGTCGGTCGATGAGCGGCCGGGCAAGAAGTCGCCGGTGAAGATCGCTGCCCTGTTCGAGGCCCTCCGCCCTCCTTCGCGAAAGACAAGCTGATGAGACTCGACGGCCGCTTCGGTCGCTTCGGTGGCACTTACGTGCCCGAAATCCTGATGCCGGCGCTCGAACAGCTCGAGGCTGCGTTCCTCGATGCGCAGGCCGATGCGACGTTTGAAGCCGAGCTTCAGTCGCTGCTGCTGAACTATGCCGGTCGGCCGACCCCGCTGACGCTATGCCGGAACCTCGGTAGTGATCGCTGCAAAATCTACCTGAAGCGCGAGGATTTGCTGCACGGCGGAGCCCACAAGACCAATCAGGTTCTGGCCCAGGCGATGCTGGCCAAGCGGATGGGCAAGACCCGGCTGATCGCAGAAACGGGGGCTGGGCAGCATGGCGTCGCAACCGCGCTCGCGGGAGCGTTATTCGGTCTGGAAACCGTTATTTACATGGGCGCCGACGACGTGGAGCGGCAGGCTCTTAATGTCTTCCGAATGAAGCTGATGGGCGCAACCGTGATCCCAGTCACCTCGGGTGGCAGGACTCTCAAGGATGCCGTCAACGAGGCCTTGCGGGATTGGACCGCCAGCTTCGACAACACCCACTATCTGCTGGGAACGGTTGCGGGTCCGCACCCCTTTCCGCTGATGGTGCGCGAATTTCAGCGCGTGATCGGGAAGGAAGCGCGTGCCCAGATGCTGGAGCGCGAAGGTCGGCTGCCTGACGCGGCGATCGCCTGTGTCGGCGGGGGCTCCAATGCGATGGGACTGTTCTCCGACTTCGTCGAAGATCACGAGGTGGCCTTGGTCGGCGTCGAGGCTGCAGGCAAAGGGCTGGATGGCGCGGAGCATGGCGCAACCCTGCTGCGCGGCCGGCCCGGAATCCTCCACGGGGCGGAGACCTATGTGCTGCAGGACGCGGACGGTCAGATCGATGACACCTGGTCGGTCTCGGCAGGCCTCGACTATCCGGCGGTTGGTCCGGAACATGCGCACCTCAAGGACAGTGGCCGCGCAACCTATGTCGGGATCACCGACGTTGAAGCGCTCGCCGCCTTTCAAATGCTCGCGTCAAGCGAAGGCATCCTGTGCGCGTTCGAGAGCGCCCACGCGCTGGCCCAAGCGCTGAAGATGGCCGAAGAGCCGAGTTCGAGTGAGCGCATTCTGCTCGTTGGCCTGTCCGGCCGGGGCGACAAGGATGTCGCTCAGGCACAGACGATTCTGGGGCCGTCGGCATGAGCCGCTACGCACAGATGTTCCAACGGCTCCACCAACGCAATGAGGGCGCGTTCGGCGCATTCCTGATGCTCGGCGACCCGGACCTTGCCACCAGCGCGCGGCTGCTCGATGCGCTGGTCGACGGCGGCGCGGACATGATCGAGGTCGGGATCCCGTTCAGCGATCCAGTGGCGGATGGTCCGGTCATCCAGGCTGCCTCCGTTCGCGCGCTTCAAGCCGGGGTGAAGGTGGATGACTGTTTCGCGCTGATCCGCCAGTTCCGTGCGAAGCACCCAGCCATCCCGATTGGAATTCTCACTTACGCGAACCTGCTGGAAGCGCGCGGCCGGGAGAAATTCTGCGCCGACTGTGCGGAGGCCGGCGCGGACAGCCTGCTGGTCGCCGATGTTCCCGCGCGTGAAGCAGAACCCTGGTCAACGCAAATGCGCGCACATGGGCTCGACCCGGTGCTGATCGCCGCCGCCAACACGCCGCAGGAGACTCTCGACCGCATTGCCCAGCTTGGTAGCGGATACACCTATTGCGTCACGCGCGCGGGCGTGACCGGAACCGAGCGGGCGGCGAAATTCGACCATGCTGGGCTCCTCTCCGGGCTCGATCAGGCCGGAGCCGCGCCACCGGTGTTCGGATTCGGGATTGGTACTCCAACTGACGTCACGGCGGCGTTGGCGGCAGGAGCCAAGGGGGCGATCAGCGGCTCAGCGATCGTCAAGCTGCTCGACGGTGCGGGCGACCCGGTTCCCGCGGTTCGAGATTTCGTCGCCTCGATGAAATCGGCGACCGCGCTCGGCTGATTAGCAAGGAACCGATGTCGCCGTCGCACTTTGGAGCGGCATGACCGACATTGCCGACGCTCACACCGAGCAACCAAGCCTTCGCGGACGCCGAGCCATTATCACCGGTGGAACCACCGGGATTGGCCGGGCCATCGCTGTTCTCCTTGCCAGTGAAGGCGTGAAGGTTTTCGTCTGCGGACGGACACCCGAGCATCTCGACGACGCCTTGGCGCGGATCCGCGAAGTCGGAGAAGGTGATGGCGTGAATGTCGATCTCGCCGAGAAACCGGGCATCGACCGCTTCTTCGATGCGGCGGATACTTATCTTGGCGGACTGGATATCGCCGTCATCAACGCCGCCATTCCTGCCGACGCGATCGGCGACACTCCGGAGAAGGACGTCTGGTATCAGTCCGCCGTCGACTTCACCGCCTATCTGATGACCACGCGTGCGGCGATCGAGCGAATGGATCGAGGGAGCGACATCATCCTGATCGGTTCGATGTCTGCGGAATCCAAAGGACCGGGCTCATCAATCTATGTCGCCGCGAAAAGCGGAATCGAAGGGTTTGCCCCTTCGCTGCGGAAGGAACTCGGTGAAAAGGACATCAAGGTCGGCCTGATCGAGCCCGGCTTCACCGGCGCGGATTTCCAGCACCCGGAGTTCCCACCGGATAAACAACGCGAGCTTATCCATGAGCATAAGATGCTGCGCGCCGAAGACGTTGGGGTCGCGGCTCATTTCATGCTGACGCAGCCACGGCGTGCGGCCGTGTCGCTAATCCGCGTTGAAACCCGGCTCAATCATCCATGAGCGCATTCGATGTCGACCAGCTCGTGCTGGTCCCGGAGCAGATTGACCTCTCGCGCTCGCCGCTCGCCGGTCATCTCCCGGACTGACTCGGCTACCAAACGGCAACCTCCTGATGATGGTGCGCATAGCCGAGGCCTTGCGCACTCCGGTCCGCGATGGCCGCATCCATGCAATCCGGTGGGAGGATGGCCGCTTCCTGCTCGATGCGTGGCAATTGGAGCTCGCCGACACTTCCGATCCGCGAAAGTTCATGATCCATGGCGGCAAATGGCGGGTCATGGCGCTCACCTCCCTTTCCTGGCTGCTCCCGGTCGAGCTGACGCCGGACGGTCTTGAGATCGTCGCGATTCATTATGATCGCGCAATCGCGCCCCAGGGGAGCTGGCAGTGTTACGGGGTCGAAGACGCCCGCATCAGCAAGGTCGATGACCGTTGGTGGATGACAACCTGTTCAGTGAGCCCGGAACGCCATTCCACTACCCTCTACAGCTCGACCAACGGACTGGACTGGACGTTCGAGGACATTGTCCTGGACCATCAGAACAAGGACATGTTGATCTTCGAAGGCAGGATCGGCGATCGCTACTGGGCGCAGACGCGTCCGCTTGGCGATCTCTATTTCGCTTACCCGCCCGAAAGCCCGTGGCGTGCAGGACCGTCGATCAATCTCGCAACCTCACCTGACATGCTCCACTGGAAGCCGGTGCTGACGCCGGGAATCCGGCCGCATTCCGGCACTGTCGCCACCGCCAGGATGGGGGGCGGCACTCCTCCGATCCTCACCGAAAACGGTTGGCTCACGCTGTGGCACGGCGTGGAGCCGCTTGAGGTGGTGGGCATCTACCGAACCTACTGGTCGCTGCTCGACCGCGATGATCCGACCAAGGTGCTCCGCACCAATCATCAACCATTACTGGAAGCCAACCTGGAACTCACCCGCCCGTTGGAGCAGCAGATGTACATCCACAATGTCGTGTTCACGACGGGCATCAGTGACGCGGGAGATTATTACATCGTTGCGTCGGGGGAAGCCGATCTCGCCTGCCGCATTACGCACATCCCAAAATCTTGCTTCATCTAATTCGCGAGGCCGATAATTTTGCCTCCGAAACGGATGAATTTTAGGCAGTTTTATAGAATTGCTTACCTAATCGGATCGGATGAGCGGGGGCACTCTCCAGACAGTGGTTCAGAGCAAGGAGCCGGAACGCGCAGCGATGGCGCGCATCAACGCCATCCTCAGCGGGTTGCTGGCGCTCGTTCTGCTGTGCCTCGGGACCTTGCTCGTCGCAACGCTGGTGAGCAGCCGCCAAGCCATGGACATCGCGTTCGACCGCGAGCAGGCGCAAATTGCCAACGCGCTGACTACCCGCTTTAGCGACATGCAGTCGGACCTGACCAGCGTGACCTTCTGGGATGAAGCGGTCGAGAAAACCTCTATCCGCTATGACCGGGCGTGGGCCGAAGAGAATATCGGCGCATGGCTCGCAGAATTCTACGGCGTGAACGAGAGCTTCCTGTTCGATAGCAGCCGGCAACTGGTCCTGGCATCCCGCTCCGGGAAAACGGTCTCCGGCGACGCGCTCCGACAATACAGCAGAGTCGTCCACCCAATGGTGGACCGGGTGCAGGCCAAAGCCCAAGGGTACAAACCGGCGCCCGGTGCGAGCGCGTTGAATTCGGATCTCCGCGGACAGGGCCTGGATGAAAGCGCCCTCGCGATCATCGGAGGACGACCGGTGCACATTACAGCGGCAGCGATTCTCCCTGACTTCGGCCGGCTGAGCGGAACGCCAGCTAAGCCGTTCGTCGTCGTCGCGATCCATGTCATCGACGACCGCTTCCTCGCCTCGCTCGGTCGCACGGTGATGATCGATGAGCTGCGGCTCGCTCGTCCCTCGACTCGGCTTTCCCGCGGCGAGGGGCGACTGACACTCGATGATCACTCCGGCAAACCGGCGTTCGAAGTTCGGTGGAAGCACCATCTCGACCACCGTGCTCT
>CBFGZJ010000119.1:0-5968 GCA_965653215.1 uncultured Sphingomonas sp.
ACCACCCGGGCCGGGGCCGCTTTCCGCAGGTTGGGCAGCAGCAGCTTGGTCAGCAGAAATGGAGCGAAATAATTCACCGCCATCTGGCTCTCGAAGCCATCGGCGGTGCGGGTCAGCGGCGGTCCCATCAGGCCGGCATTGTTGATCAGCAGGTCAAGCGGTCTTTCGCCCCATCGGCCGGCGAAATCACGCACGGATTTCATCGACAGCAAGTCAACGTGTTCCACCTTCGGTGAAGCGACACCGCACTTCGCGATATCCTGTGCGACGCCTTTTCCGGCGGCAGTGTCGCGCACCGCCAAGGTCACGTCAGCACCGGCGCCCGCCAAGGTTCGGGCGATTTCCACGCCGACCCCTGACGATGCGCCGGTGACGATCACGCTACGGCCTGTCAGATCGAACCCGGCCAGCACATCGTCAGCCGTTCGCTCTGCAGGACTTCGCACCGCAGCTTGTGTGGTAGGCATCCTCTCTCCGGATTTTCTCGCTGCGCCAGTCGATTATCTCTGATCGCGACATCGCGGCCAATGGGCCTGTAGGGCAGACACGGTCCATTTTAGCATGATGGAAAAAGTCGCAGCACCATAGTAAGGGTGGAGCGTGAGTGACCCTGCCTCACAGCCGATTCACATTCGGGAAGCGCAGAAGCTGCCGGACCTCGTCACTGCGCGGGTCGACACCGACTTGGCGGTAGTGGAACTGTGCGCGTTTCCGGAGGTGGCTGCGCAAACGATCGTCGTTGCGGAGTCCGAGTCGGTCCTGGCCCTGGGCCTTTCCGCATTGCTGCCAAATGCGGAAGGTCGTTTTCATGCGGGCGCGCCGGCGCGTTTTGCTCGTTTCGGGCCGTTGAGCTTCCGCCCCGCCGGCATTCCGCTCGAAATGCGGGTGACGAGCGGCGCATTTCGCACCATTCGCTGTCGCTTCAAGGATGATCGGCTGGCCCAATTTGCTCCGGGCGAGGAATGGGCTGAGGCCGAGATTGCCGCATGTTTCGACATCCGTTCTCCGGCCATCGAGGACGCGATGCTCCGATTGGCGGAGGAAGCCGACGATCCGCGGAGCGACACTGGTCAGCTGGCCCAAGCGCTCGTTCAATGCATCCTCGTTGATCTGGCTCGCTATCTTGCGCACGCTAGACAGCTCGGCCTCCGACGGTCGGGCGGACTGGCCCCGCGCCGGCTTCGGGAGGTGCTGGCACGGATCGAAGCCACCGGCCCGCCGCCAAGTATTGATCAATTGGCCGCGCTTTGCGGGATCAGCCGCTTTCACTTCATGCACGCGTTTCGAGCAACGATGGGCAGCAGCGCCGGTGCCTATATTCAGGACGCGCGAATGCGGCGGGCGAAGAATTTGCTGGCAAGTGGAGACCAGCCAGTTGCAGCAGTCGCAAGCGAACTCGGGTACCGTTCGGCGGCGTCCTTTGCCGCCGCATTCACCAAGGCAGCTGGCCGGTCCCCGAGCGCTTATCGCTCGGTGTTCAGATCGTAGCGGCGATCAGCGAACAATCGCCGGGTGAGGGATGCGTGGTTCCCCGAGCATCTCCCTGTAAGAAGGCGGCTTGCGCCCGCCCTCTTCGGTGATCCCGTAACGCTCGGCGATCTCCGCGCCGATCACCGTCTGCCCGTTCAGTTCCGCCAGGTTGGGGTCATTGTAGATCGCGTGAATCAGGCGGCCGTTGAACTCAGGGGTTTCAGCCTGCGCCATGAAGCCTGCATACTCATCCGGATGCTCGGCTAGCGTCCGTTTGCTGCGTTCCGTCAGCAGCGGGCCCATCCACAGCGAAATCGCCGCTACCTGAGTCCCGGATTCGCGGAAGTCGACGGCCATGTCGGCGGCGAACTTGTCCACTCCAGCCTTCTGAGCGCCATAAGCGGCGCCATGCATGTAGCACACCGATCCGAAGGATGAGGTGAAGGCGATCAGCCCCCGGTTCCGGGGCACCATCAGCTTGGCGGCATGGTACGACGCTTGATAATGACTGATCAGCCCGACCTTGAGAATGTCGCCGAGGTCGATCGACTTCTCCCAAAAGGGCCCCGGTTCGACCAGATCATCGTGGATTGCGGCGACATTATTGACCAGAATATCCAGCTTGCCGCTGTCACTCCGAACCCGCTCGAACAGCGCCGCGATTTCGTCGGGATTGCTGTGATCAACCTGGACAGGAATGCCTTCGCCGCCAGCCTGTGTGACCGCTTCGGCGGCCGAGCCAATTGTGCCAGGCAGCGGAGCCACCCCCTCCTCCAGCGTGCGGCCGGTGACATAAACCCGCCATCCTTGCTCACCGAGCGCAATGGCAATTCCGCGTCCAGCACCTCTGCTGGCGCCGGTCACGACGGCGACATTCCGATCAGTGCTCAAGATTTTGGTCCTCCCGATAAGAAGATCGATGGCGCAGAACCCGTCGCCCTGGTTCGAGGACGAACGAGACGGTTACGCTGGATCAGAGCTGCTAGGCGGCTTTGCTTCCGCCCGGCCGACTGTCGTGGGTTACGACCAATCCGTTCACGCGCTTGCGAATGTCGGCAGCGCGCTCACGCGAGTTGTAGAACTGGCTGTACCAGATCCGCATCTTCGCATAGGGTCCGTCATTGGGGATCGCCAGTGGCTTGAACGCAGGCCGCTTGTTCGCCCAGATCTCGAAATCCTGCGCAAACGCCTGCCGGCTCGCTTCCTGATACTGGAACGCAGCAGCTCGCTGTTCCTCGGTAATCGCGCTCGAGCCATCGTTCGCCTTGACCATGAGCATATGCCACGCGCGCACCTTGCCATCGTCAATCGGGGTATGGGTGATGGTGATAAACGAATCCATCGCCCCGGCCATTTCCGACTGGAGAATCGAAGGTCCGGTGTACCAGGTGTCGAGGACAAGCTGGTCTTCCGGATTGCTCGTCAGGGTCCGGTGTCCGGCGCTGTAATATTGGTGGACGATGTGATCCTTGAACTCGTTGGCGAAGTACATGAAGTCCTTCGCGCCGTGGATCGGAATGAAGTGACCGAAGTCCGCCATGTTGTCGACAATTTCGACTCCGTGACCGTCGAGCTCGCCCATCAGATCGATTTTCCAACGAAGCCAGCCCGGTTCATCCCAATGCCCGCCGAAATTCGGTAGCGGAAATTCCGGTTCCAACCCTTCCGGATCGTACCACATCCAGATGATCCCGGCCCGCTCCTGAACCGTAAAGGTCTTCAGGCACGCCGCCTTGGGAATGAAGTTCGAATAGGGAATGTCATCGCACTTGCCATCCGGTCCGTAGCGCCAGCCGTGAAACGGGCAGCGGATGGACTCGCCTTGCACCTGCTCCTTGTCGCGGACGATGTAGGAGGTGGTATTCTTCGCCAGGTGGGCGCCCATGTGGGGGCAATAAGCTTCAACCAGGTAGGGCTTGCCGCTTTCCCCCCGGTACAGGACCATGTCCTCGCCAAAATAGCGCAGGGCGACTGGGGAGTCGGACACCTCCTCCGCCCCAGCGATCATGTACCAGCCGCGGCCAAATGTGTGTTCGCCGAGACCATAGTCTTGCGATTTCGCCATCGTTTTGAATTCCTCGTCCTAACGTAGCCGCACTGCAGTGCGGAGCATTGCCGCACGATTAACTTCTTCCAACGCGCAACGGGAGTCTCTTGTGCCGCACAGCTGCAGTGCAATAATGCACGGTCATGGAGTGGAGCGATCTTCCCATCTTTCTAGAGGCAGTGCGGAGTGGATCCTACACCGCTGCCGCGCAGGTGTTAAACTGTAACCGAACGACGGTGGGGCGAAGGGTCGAAGCTTTGGAAAAGGCGCTGCAGATCAGCCTTTTCCGTGAAACGCCGGCGGGCCCGGAACCGACTTCGGAGGGGCAAGTCGTGCTTGACGCTGCTCTGCAGATCGAGGCGCAAATTGGGGAGCTGAGGCAGCGGCTGAGTCTCGGGGGCTCTCGTCCAGAACGGATTCGCATCGCCAGCAGTGCGGCCATCGCCACGGAGTTTCTCGGCGAAATTGCCGAGTTCCAGCGGGATCATCCTGGTACGACGATTGAGCTGTTGAGCGAAATCGACCCGCTTGATGCGGTCGGCCGGCGGCGCGCCGATCTTGCGGTCGCTTTGACGCGCGCACCTCCGCAACGGCTGACCGGCGTTTCTATCGGACCTGTGGATCAGGCTCTCTATCAATGCGGCACTGGCGCCCAGGATCGGCTGCTGCTGTGGGGTCAGGAAGCCGAGGCGCTACTGCCGCGGCATTGGGCAGCCGCGAATCTTTCGTCTCCTGACCTGAGTTCGATTGCTGAGGCACGCTTCAACGGCTGGCCTGAGCTCAGACAGGCGGTCGCCGCCGGCTTGGGCCGGGCCTATCTGTGTTGCTTTGTCGCCGACATGGAACCTTCACTGACTCGGATAGGCCCGCCGGAAACGCGCTGGAGGACGGAGATGTGGCTCCTTCGACGCGCGGCCGCTCCACCCTCGCCGGCCATTATCGAACTCATCGAATTTCTTCAGGCGAGGCTCGGCCGCCGTCTCATGGCGGGCTCTGCAGCCTAAACGACTCTTGTCCTGCCGAGGCTGGAGAGGAGCGGCATCGACCAGGAAGGATCGTCGCCGTCTGATCGGCCGTGCGCTGCATCGGCTCCGATCCGGGCAAAACGCGCCTCGTCAACCTCGCGGATTTCGCCGGCATCGAAGACGAGGGAGCGGTAAAGAAATTTCCACTCTCCGGAGCGCCGTTGATAGCGGTCAAGATACCGCCCGTAGACAATGTATTCGCGCCGCTCCGGTGGATGCGTTCGATGATAGGCCCGCACGAGATGCTCACCGTCGGCTTCGTCGCCGTCGATCGCAAATACGCTATTGGTGATGCTGTGTATGGTCAGCTCCCATGGGGCGACGGCGGTTGGCAGCCACTCTACGAACGCGTCAGGACCACCGCGAAACATCGCGCCATGATCGTCGATCGCATCATCATGATAGAGTGAACGCACAAGCGCAAAATCCCGCCGATCGCAGCCGCGGCAATAGAGCATCACCAGGCGCCGAAGCGCGATTTCGTCAAGAAGTTCGCGTTCCATCGTCAACTTTCCGACCTCCTTCGGGCTACGCACTCTGCTGACCAATCGCCGAGACAAAGCCTTGGACAGTCGATAAGGTAACGGCGGCGCTACGCGAATCAATAAAGCGTCGTGGAGTATGGGATGCTACGCAAAAATGCGCGCGTTGTGGTGCGTGCCCTGAGCGAGCGTGATCGTCCTTGGCGAGATCGACCGTGATCGAAGAAGCTCAGATGAAGGCGGCCCTTCAGGCCTATGTCGACCGGGCAAATGCCGGTGATGCAGAAGGCCTGGTCGCCCTGTTCAGCTCCGATGCGACCATCGAAGACCCGGTTGGAACGCCGCTGAAGCGCGGGAAAGAGATTGCCGCCTGGTTCGCCGATACCGTCGCCTTCAAGACCCGCATCACTCCGCAAGTGCCGCTGCGCGGCTCCCACGGCAGAGAGGCGGCGCTTGTTTTCGACGTCGAATTCACGCCCCCAGACGGGGTCCGCACACGCATCCGCTCGGTCGATGTGTGCGCATTCGACGATGCAGGAAAAATCATCAGTCTCCGCGCCTTTTGGGGTCCCGGAGACGTGGAGCCGATTGGAGAGGATTGAGGATGGAAAAAGTCATCTACGCGCTGTGGGCGCACGAAGGCGAACGCCGTGAGGAGCTCAACCGGCGTCTTCGGCGCGAGGTAGCGCCCAAGCTGCTGCAACGACCAGAAGTGCGCGGATTGCGGCTCAATCTGCAGGACGAGGCGGTCTCTCCGGCGGAGCCTCTGCGCCAAGTTGGAACCAAGCCTCAGATGGATGCCGCTGTTCAACTCTGGCTTGACTCCGCTCATGACCGGTTCCGCGCACCGATTGACGCCATTCTCGGCGAATCCTCGGGCAAGCTTGGCGCTTGGCTGGTTCTCGATTCAACCATCATCCGCAACACCGAACATCCGCCTCTCC
>CBFGZJ010000120.1:0-5964 GCA_965653215.1 uncultured Sphingomonas sp.
ATTGGGACGGTGACGATCGCGTTCGCGACGGCGACGTCCTCGGTTTCGAGGCCTGCCCGCTCGGGTCCGAACAGGATTGCGGAGCGGCCGCTGGATGATCGGATTTCGCTGGCCATCTCCGCTGGATCGAGCACCGGCATCACCAGGTCTCGGCGGCGGACGGTCGATGCATAGACGTGGCTGCAATCCGCGACCGCATCGGCCACGCTGTCGAACAGCTGCGCTTTCTCGAGGACGATGTCGGCTCCGCTGGCGGCAGGCCCCGCGTCAGGGTTCGGCCAGCCGTCGCGGGGAGCGACAAGGCGCAGCTCGGTCAGCCCGAAGTTGAGCATCGCCCGCGCTGCCTTGCCGATGTTCTGACCCAGCTGCGGACGGACGAGGATGATGATGGGTCCTTCGGGACGGGCCTTCGACCCGCTTCGCGGGATCAGTCCCTCCTCAGGATGAGCGGAATTTCTGCTTGCTCCAACTCGCTCGTCCTGAGGAGCCGGTGAGCTTGTCGAACCGGCGTCTCGAAGGATCGGGCGTTGCATGGCAAGCAGATGCACCAGGTCCCAATCACCGCCGATCAGCGCTTCCTTCTTGGTCCGGCTCCAGCGCTTGATCTGACGCTCGGCGGCAAATGCCTCGTCTCTCGTCCCAAACTCTTGGGACCAAGCCAATTCCACAGGCCTACGCTTCTGCGTGTAGCCAGGAATCAACCCGGACTGATGCGCCCCGAACCGCGCCTCCAGATCATCCGTATGTCCGACGTAATAGCTGCCATCGGAACAACGCAGCACATAGGTCCAGAAGCTCACAGAAGCCTGTCTCGACCGCGCTTCTCGGATTCGCTCGCGGCCTGCTCAACGCGAAGGGACGGAGGGTCGGCTTCCACTTCGCCGGCAATCTCTGCGAAGTCGCCGGCCTCGCTGAAGTCCTTGTACACGCTGGCGAAACGGATGTAGGCGACGTGGTCGAGGGCTTTCAGCCCTTCCATCAGCGCCTCGCCGATTTGAGCGGTTGTGACCTCGTCACCCTGGGTTTCGAGCTGGCGTTGGATGCCGGAAATCAGCCGCTCGACGCGGGCAGATTCAATGTCCCGCTTGCGGCAGGCGATCGCCACCGAGCGCTCGAGTTTGCGGCGGTCGAACGGCTCGCGCTTGCCGTCCTTCTTGATCACGGTCAGATCGCGCAGCTGGACCCGTTCGAAGGTGGTGAAGCGCGCTCCGCAGCCTTCGCACTGGCGGCGCCGGCGAATGGCCGCACCATCTTCTGACGGGCGGCTGTCCTTAACCTGGCTGTCCTCATGTGCGCAGAACGGGCAGCGCAAATGCTATAGGTCCGGATAAATTGGGAAGCGGGCGCACAGCTCCTGCACGCGACGGCCGACGGATTGCTCCACCTGTGCATCGCCCTGTTCGCCATTCTTGCGGAGCCCCTCGACGACCTCGGCAATCAGGCCGCCGATTTCACGGAACTCGGCCTCACCGAAGCCGCGGGTCGTGCCCGCGGGCGTGCCTAGCCGGACTCCGGAGGTCACGAACGGCTTTTCCGGGTCGAACGGAATGCCGTTCTTGTTGCAGGTGATCGAGGCCCGGTCGAGCGCATGTTCGGCATGCTTGCCCTTGGCCTGCTTGGGGCGAAGGTCGACCAGCATCAGATGATTGTCGGTGCCGCCGGAGACGATATCGAGACCCTCGTCCTGCAACGCCTTGGCGAGCGCCCGCGCATTGGCGACGATGTTGCTGGCGTAGGTCCTGAACTCGGGCTGCAGCGCTTCCTGGAAAGCCACCGCCTTGGCCGCGATGACGTGCATCAGCGGACCGCCCTGAAGGCCCGGAAACACCGCCATGTTGATCTTCTTGGCGATGGCCTCGTCATTGGTCAGGATCATGCCTCCGCGCGGACCGCGCAGCGACTTGTGCGTCGTCGTGGTCACGACATGGGCATGAGGAACCGGGCTTGGGTGGGCGCCGCCCGGGGCGGCGGCGCGTTGGGCGCGCGGCAACGCGGGCGCCGCCCGCGACGAGGCCGGCAAAGTGCGCCATGTCGACCATCAGATAAGCGCCGACCTCGTCCGCGATCCGACGGAAGGCGGCGAAATCCCAGATGCGCGAATAGGCCGTGCCGCCGGCGATGATCAGCTTGGGCCGCTCACGCCGGGCGATGTCGGCGATTGCGTCCATGTCGAGCAGATGATCGTCCTGGCGTACCCCATAAGGAACGGGCCGGAACCATTTGCCTGACATGTTGACCGGGGAACCATGGGTGAGGTGTCCGCCGGCGTTGAGGTCAAGGCCCATGAAGGCGTCACCGGGCTGAAGCAGCGCCAGGAACACGGCCTGGTTCATCTGGCTGCCGCTGTTCGGCTGCACGTTGACGAATTCGGCCCCGAACAGCTGCTTGGCACGGTCGATCGCGAGCTGCTCGACGATGTCGACATATTCGCAGCCGCCGTAATACCGCTTGCCCGGGTAGCCCTCGGCATATTTGTTGGTCAGCACCGAGCCTTGGGCCTCGAGCACAGCCTTGGACACGATATTCTCGGACGCGATCAGCTCGATCTTGTCGCGCTGGCGACCGAGCTCAAGGCCGATGGCTTCGGCAATCGCCGGGTCGGCGTCGGCGAGCGAGCGGGTGAAAAAACCAGCCGGCTTGATGTCGGGGAGGGTCGCTGCGGTGGCCATCAGTCGGAGTCCTGCAGGAGGGTGGAAAGCTGGTCGACACGGCGCTGGTGGCGGCCGCCAGC
Source organism: uncultured Sphingomonas sp. (assembly GCA_965653215.1). Lineage (GTDB taxonomy): Bacteria > Pseudomonadota > Alphaproteobacteria > Sphingomonadales > Sphingomonadaceae > Sphingomicrobium. The sequence goes on from CBFGZJ010000120.1 coordinate 2,732, forward strand.
AAACGGCGTGTCAATGAAGGCGCTGACGCAATTGCGCGCCATGTCGATGCCGATAAGGCGAGCGCCAAGCGCGATGACATTGGCGTCATTATGCTCCCGCGCCAGCCGGGCCGACAGCGGATCGTCGACCCGTGCGCAGCGGCAGCTGGGATTGCGGTTGACTGCGATTGAGATGCCAATACCGGAGCCGCACACCGCAACCCCGACCTCGGCCCTGCCGCTCGCGATATGGTCCGCAAGCGCAGCTCCGAATTGCGGATAATCCACGCTCGCTTCGCTGTCGGTTCCAAGATCGGCGACATCATGGCCCGACTCGCGCAGCCAAGCGGCGAGCTCGGACTTCATGGCGAAGCCGGCGTGGTCGGACGCAATCGCGATGTGCATGGCGGAGCCACTAGGCGAAGTGGGACGGATTCGCCAGTGGCGCGGTCAGTTCTTGAACCATTTCTTCGCGGATTCACGACGATGAGGACAGCCGGGCCAGCAGCAGGGCCGCTTCTTGCCGGATAGAACATCGTCCTGAAGCCTGCGCAGGTGAGCATCCCTCGTCTCCTGCTTCTTCGGCGAGGTCATCCAGCATATCCACTCGTTCCGGGCGAGCGGCGTCAGTTTCTCCCAATTGGCGGAGAGAGCGGGATTGCAGTCGAGGACTGACTTGAGTTCCGGGGGCGTATCGTGCCGGAACTCCGGCGAGGCATCAGCCATCTGAAACTGGCTCAGGCGGCGAGCTTCATCTCAAGCCGATCCCACACCTCGACCAGCGCTCCGGTCAGCTCGTCCATCATCGCTTCGTCGTGATGAGGGCCGGGCGTGAAGCGAAGCCGCTCCGTGCCGCGCGGGACGGTGGGGAAATTGATCGGCTGAACATAGAGCCCATATTCGGCGAGCAGGATGTCGCTGATCCGTTTGGCCTTGGCCGGGCAACCGACCAGCAGCGGAACGATGTGCGTAACACTGTCCATCACCGGCAGACCGGCATCGGCGAACTTGCGCTTGAGCAGCGATGCGGCGGCCTGCTGTGCTTCCCGCTCGGTCGAGGACTGCTTGAGGTGGCGAACGCTCGCCAGCGCACCGGCGACCAGCACCGGCGACAGCGAGGTGGTGAAAATGAAGCCCGGAGCATAGCTGCGGATGCAATCGACGATCGTCTTGCTGGCGGCGATATATCCGCCCATCACCCCAAACGCCTTGCCGAGCGTGCCTTCGATGATCGTCAGCCGGCCGGCAACCCCATCGCGCTCGGAAATTCCGCCGCCATGCTCGCCATACATGCCGACCGCGTGAACCTCATCGAGATAGGTCAGCGCCTCATATTTGTCGGCCAGGTCGCAGATCGCGGCGATCGGAGCGACATCGCCATCCATCGAGTACACGCTCTCGAACGCGATCAGCTTCGGCGTCTCGGGATCCTCGGCGGCGAGCAGCTCTTCGAGATGGGCAAGGTCGTTGTGGCGGAACACCCGCTTCTCGCAGCCGGAATTGCGAATTCCCGCGATCATCGACGCATGATTGAGCGAGTCCGAGAAGATCACACACCCGGGCAGAAGCTTGCCCAACGTCGACAGCGCCGCCTCGTTCGAAACATAGCCGGAGGTGAACAGAAGCGCCGAGTCCTTGCCGTGAAGCGCGGCGAGTTCAGCCTCCAGATCGACATGATAATGGGTGTTGCCGCCGATGTTGCGGGTTCCGCCCGAGCCGGCGCCGACATCATGCAGTGCTTCTTCCATCGCCGACACCACGGCCGAGTGCTGGCCCATGCCGAGATAATCGTTCGAGCACCACACGGTGATCGGCTTCGGTCCATTATGACCGGCGAAGCAGCGCGCGTTGGGGTAGGCACCCTTGGTGCGAAGGATATCGATGAAGACCCGGTACCGCCCCTCGTCATGAAGGCGGTCGATGGCAGCCTTGAAAATGCGATCGTAATCCAAGTGGCGCAGTCCTTCGCTTCGCGCGCCACTTACTGTGGACCGAAGCATTTTTCCAGTGGTTCAAAGGATTACCACTTGCGTCAGCCCATATCTAGCCAGCGCATCGCGGAGGATCGGGTCGGGCGCCGACCCGGTGAATAGTGTCACGCCGTCGCCCGGATGGGCTGGCCAGGTCTGATCGCGCGTGAGGTAAGCAATGCGCCGGGCGATTCCGGGGCCACCGTCAATGAATGCCACTGCGGGGATAGCGGCCGCAAGCTCATCATGGAGCAACGGAAAATGAGTGCAGGCAAGCACGACCGTATCCATCCGGACCCCGTCGCCATGGTCGAGCAGCGGCAGCACGGCGTCCCGGATGGCGGCTGCATCGATCTCCTCACCACGGAGCTTGGCCTCGGCGAGCTCGACCAGTGCGGGCGAGCCGTGACGGATCAGTCGGCAGTCAGCGGCGAAGCGCTCGCCAAGATCGTCGACATAGCGTTGGCGGACGGTGGCCTCTGTGCCAAGCACGCCGATCACCCGGCTCTTCGACATCTCCGCGGCGGGCTTGATCGCCGGCACCGTGCCGACGACCGGAAGATCGAGCGCGGCGCGCACATGGTCGAGCGCGATGGTCGAGGCCGTGTTGCAGGCGATCACCGCGAGACGCGGATGGAAGCGTTCCACCAGCCGGCCGAGCAGTGCTGGAACCCGCGCCGCGATCTCGGCTTCGGTCCGGGTGCCGTAAGGGAAAGCCGCATTATCGGCGGCATAGACGATCGGCGCGGTCGGCAGCAGGCGAAGCGTCGGCTCGAGCACCGACAGGCCACCGACGCCGGAATCGAAAAAGAGAATTGGTGCGTTCGCATTCATGCCGGTTGTCATTGCGAGGAGCGGGGCGACGAAGCAATCCGTTTAGCCGGATGAAATGCTTCCCCCGGATCAAGTCCGGGGTCGCAATGACGGAAGTTGCGCCTCTCAAATCATCTGCTACTCCCGCCAGCTATGATTGCCGACATGCTCATGGCCCTCGCAGTCGGTTACCTGCTCGGCTCAATCCCCTTCGGGCTGTTGCTCACCAGGATCGCCGGCAAGGGCGACATCCGCGAAATCGGTTCGGGCAATATCGGAGCGACCAACGTGCTTCGCACCGGGAGCAAGGGGCTCGCCGCCGCGACGCTGCTGCTCGACGCGCTCAAGGGCGCGGCGGCGGTCGTAATCGCTCAGCATTGGCTTCCCGAGTTTGAGCGATTTTCCGCTGCCGGAGCCTTGATCGGCCATCTCTATCCGGTGTGGCTACGGTTCCGCGGCGGCAAGGGCGTC
>CBFGZJ010000121.1:0-5951 GCA_965653215.1 uncultured Sphingomonas sp.
GGCCGTCGCGCGCGACAACCCCGATCCGTGACTGAATCGTCCCGCCATAACGGCGCGTGAAGCCCTTGGGAGCAATCGCGCCGCGTTTCTTCGGCAAGGGAAGCACGGCCGCGATCCGCGCCGCTTCCTGCCGGGTCATCGCGCTTGCATCATGCCCATAGTAGCGCTCGGCCCCGGCGTTCACTCCGTAGGTGCCGATGCCGGTTTCGGCCACGTTGAGATAGACTTCCATGATCCGCCATTTGGGCCATATCGCCTCGATCAGGACCGTGAACCAGGCTTCGACGGCTTTCCGGACATAGCCTCCACCCTGCCACAGGAAGGCGTTCTTCGCTGTCTGCTGGCTGATCGTCGAGCCGCCGCGGATGCGTCCGCCCGAGGCATTGCGCTGCATTGCCGTCTCGATCGCCTCGAAGTCAAACCCGTCATGCTGGCAGAATTTGCTGTCCTCTCCGGCGATCACCGCCCGAACCATGTCGCGGTCGATCCGCTCGATCGGCATCCATTCGCGCTCCGCTCCACGGCCATCGATGACGTCGCCGATCATCGTCGCGGTGATCGGCGGATTGATGAAGCGGTAGAGCAGCACCCACAGCACACTGAGCAGCACCAGCCCGACAAGGATGCGGACGAGGCCGCCGATTGCGCGTACCGGAAACGAGGAAGTCGAGCGTTTGCGCTTATATTTGGGGATCGATTTGCCGCGAGCCATGGCGGTGGTGCTAGCCGTCCTCGCCGCGCCCCGCAAACGGCTCGTCCTTGCCGCGATGCGGCGCGTCGCATAGAGGCGAGGGCATGACTTCCACCAACGACGTCCGGCGCAGCTTCCTCGACTATTTCGAGCGCGCCGGTCATGCGCGCGTCCAGTCCGCACCGCTGGTTCCGCACAATGATCCGACGCTGATGTTCGTCAATGCGGGGATGGTGCCGTTCAAGAATGTCTTCACCGGCCTGGAGACGCGGCCCTTCAACACCGCGACCAGCTCGCAGAAATGCGTGCGCGCCGGGGGCAAGCACAACGACCTCGACAATGTCGGCTATACTGCGCGTCACCACACCTTCTTCGAGATGCTGGGGAATTTTTCCTTCGGCGATTATTTCAAGGAAGAGGCGATCCATCACGCCTGGACCCTCGTTCACAAGGAGTGGGGGCTCAAGGCGGACCGGCTGACCGCCACGATCTACCATACCGATGACGAAGCGTTCGAGCTATGGAAGAAGATCGCGGGCCTTCCGGAACAGCGGATCATCCGGATCGCGACCAAGGACAATTTCTGGGCGATGGGCGACGACGGTCCCTGCGGCCCATGCTCGGAGATATTCTTCGATCATGGTGAGCACATCCCCGGCGGTCCCCCCGGCAGTCCGAATGAAGACGGCGACCGGTTCGTCGAGATTTGGAATCTGGTGTTCATGCAATATGAGCAAGCCGCCGGCCAAATCATTGGCGATCTTCCGAAAAAGTCGATCGATACCGGCATGGGACTGGAGCGGGTCGCCGCGGTCATGCAGGGCGTGCACGACAATTATGAGACCGATACCTTCCGCGCGCTGATCGCCGCCTCGACCGCGCTGACCAGCAACAATTCTGCGGACATGGCGGCCAGCCACCGGATCATCGCCGACCATCTGCGCACCGCAGGCTTCCTGGTCGCGGACGGCGTCCTGCCGGCGAATGAGGGCCGCGGCTATGTGCTTCGCCGGATCATGCGCCGGGCGATGCGTCACGCCCATCTGCTCGGAGCGAGCGAGCCGCTGATGCACCGGCTAGTTCCCGCGCTCGTTGCCGAGATGGGCGCGGCCTATCCGGAATTGGTGCGTGCGCAACCGCTGATCGAGCGCACCCTCGAGCATGAAGAAGCCCGCTTCCGCCAGACTCTGGCCAATGGCCTCAAGCTGCTCGACGAAGCGACTGCCGCGCTTGATGAGGGTGGTACCCTGTCGGGAGCGACCGCCTTCAAGCTCTACGACACCTATGGCTTCCCTTATGATCTAACTGAAGACGCGCTGCGTGCCCGTGGGCTGATGGTCGACCGCGCTGGCTTTGATACGGCGATGGCCGAGCAGAAGGCTGCTGCACGGGCAGCCTGGAAAGGGTCCGGGGACAAGGCTTCGGAGGAGCTCTGGTACGATCTGGCCGAGGAACATGGCGCGACCGAGTTCACCGGCTACACCAGTGACCAGAGCGATGGTGTCGTGCTCGCGATCATCAAGGACGGAGCGCAGACGGATCATGCCGCCGAGGGCGCGCAAGTCACCCTGCTGCTGAACCAGACACCCTTCTATGGCGAGAGTGGCGGGCAGACGGGCGACTCCGGGATTATCACGAGTCTCAAGGGTTTGCGTTTCGAAGTTGAGGAGACTTCGAAACCACTCGGCAAGCTGCATGCGCTGAAAGGGCGGATCACAGCGGGCGCGATCACCACTGGCGAGACGGTGCACCAGGCGGTGGATGTCGCGCGCCGGTCTGCGATCCGCGCCAACCATAGCGCGACCCATCTGTTGCACGCTGCGCTGCGTCATCGCCTCGGCAGCCACGTCACCCAAAAGGGCAGCCTTGTTGCCGCGGACCGGCTGCGCTTCGACTTCTCGCATCCATCTGCTCTCACAGCGGAGGATGTGGCGGCGATCGAGGATGAGGTGAACGCACAGATTCGCGCCAACCAGCCGGTTACCACGCGCCTGATGACTCCCGACGAGGCGATTTCCGCGGGTGCGATCGCGCTGTTCGGCGAAAAATATGGCGATGAGGTCCGCGTGCTCAGCATGGGTCTGGGAAGCGATCAGTCATCCTACTCAACGGAGCTTTGCGGCGGCACGCACGTCAATGCGCTCGGCGACATTCAGCTGTTCAAGGTCATCTCCGAAAGCGCGGTATCCTCAGGCGTTCGCCGGATCGAGGCCCTGACCGGAGAAGCGGCTCGCCAATGGCTGCTGACGCGGGATCAGCGCCTGCGTGAGGCGGCAGTCGCGTTAAAGGCGTCGCCGGATGAGGTTCCAGCCCGGGTCAGCGCGTTGATCGAGGAGCGCCGCCGGCTCGAGCGCGAGCTTGCGGAAGCAAAGAAGGCCCTGGCGATGGGTGGGGGATCGGCGCCTGCCGCTGGTCCGGAGCAAGTCGGAGGGCATGCCTTTCTTGGCCAGGTGGTGGAAGGTCTCGATCCCAAAGGGCTGCGCGGCGAGATCGACTCAATGAAGCAGCGGCTCGGGTCCGGGATCGCGGCACTGATCGCGGTCAACGACGGACGCGCGAGCGTTGCCGCTGGTGTGACTGACGATCTCGTCCATCAGGTCAGCGCTGTCGAACTGGTCAAGGCGGCCGTGGCTGCGCTGGGCGGGCAGGGCGGCGGCGGCCGTCCCGACATGGCCCAAGGTGGCGGTCCCGATGGTTCCAGGGCGACCGAAGCTTTGGCAGCAATCAAGGACGCACTGGAGCGCGTCGCCGCCTAAGAGGAGAGAAGGGTGGTGAAATGATTGATGTTCACTCCTCTGCCCCCGTCACGCTTAATGGCGCCTGCCACTGCGGCGGCATCAGGTTCACAGTCACGCTGACCGACGGTTTTGCCTCTGCGCGTCGATGCACCTGCTCGATTTGCCGGATGCGGGGCGCCGTGGCTGTCACGTCGACCCCGGAAGAGTTCCGTCTGACGCAGGGTGCCGACCAGCTCGCCACCTATCGGTTCAACACGGGCACTGCGGAGCATCACTTCTGCTCGACGTGCGGCATCTACACCCATCACAAGCGTCGCTCGAACCCGAACCAGCTTGGCGTCAACGCAGCGTGCCTCGAGGGCGTGTCACCATTCGACTTTCCGGAGGTTCCGGTGCTCGATGGTGCCCGTCACCCCTCCGACAATCCGAACCACGAATCGTTCATGGCGGGGGCGCTGAAGTTCATCCCTGCGGAGCCGCGTCCCTAAGTCGTCTGCGGCCGAGCGAGGGCTCGCTCTCCATCTCGGCTTCCGACATGATTTCGGCGCGCAGTTGAGACCGCTTCTCGTGGATTGAGGCGATCACTGGTCCCATCGCGACGCCAAGATCGACCAGTGCCGCCTCGGACAGCTGAAGCGATGCTTCCAGCGTCTCCGGTACGGCGTCGGTGACCCCCGCTTTGTAAAGTTCGGCGGCGTGGGCGGTGTCGCGGGCGCGGGCGATGATCGGCAGGTCGGGGAACTTCTCGCGGAGCTGCCGTGCGAGCCGCTTGATGAGTACGGGGTTGTCCATCGTGAGGATGAATGCGCTCGGTTCCCGCCGTTTCAGGCGGTCGATCAACTCCGAATGAGCGACATCCCCGAACACCACATCATAGCCTTCCTTTTTGGACGATGTGGTGATGTCGATATCTGCCTCGACCGCCAGATAATCCTTCCCGTGCGCTTCGAGCATGTCTGCGACGATGCGCCCGACACGCCCGAACCCCAGGATCATGACCTGACCGGTCGCGACATGATCGAGGGAGTGATCAGCGTTGCCCCCGAACCCTTGGCCGCCGACCTGCCGGCCAGCGAAACGGCCCAGTTTCGCGAGCAATGGAGTGATCGTCAGGCCGATCGCGGTCACAACCTGCCAGAAGGCTGCCGTTTCCGGCTGGATGAGTTGTGCTGCGCTGGCTGCCGCAAGGACGATCAGGGTGGTCTCCGAAGGCGAGGCCATGATCAGGCCGGTTTCCGCCGCAACTCCAGCGGTCGCTCCTTCGAGCTTGATCAACAAGGCGGTGACCAGCGCCTTGACTGCGAGGACAAACGCTACGGCGCTGAGTAGCATCGGCCATTGTTCCGCGATCATCCGGAAGTCGAGGGTCATGCCAACGGTGATCAGGAAGATGCCGAGGCCGAGGCCGCGGAAGGGCGCGGTGATCACCTCGACTTCGCCGCGATACTCCGTCTCGGCGATCACGATGCCGGCAATGAGAGCGCCCAGGATGGGCGAGAAGCCGATGCTGCTGGTGATCAGGCTGGCGACGATCACGACCAGCAGGCAGGCGGCGAGGAACATTTCCGGGCTCTTGGTCCGCGCGGCCTGGGCGAACAGCTGCGGCAGGACGAGCCGGCCCGCGAACAGCATCGCGACGGCGACTACCCCGCCGACCAACATTGTCTGCAGGAGCGAGCCCACTCCGACATCGGCAGCTTGCGGAGCCATCGCGCCTAGCGCGAAGATAATCGGCACCAGCGCCAAATCTTCGAACAGCAGCATGGCCAGTGCCGACCGGCCGACAGGGCTGTGGGTTCCAACTAGCGGAAGCACGATGGCGGTGGATGACAAGGCGAGGGCCAAACCAAGGCCAATTGCTCCCGACACGCTCTGCCCCATCAGGTGCAGCCCAAGGGCGATGATCGTGCCAGCTCCCAGCAACTCGGCGGCGCCGACCCCGAAGACCAGCCGGCGCATCGACCACAGTCGCCGGAAGGACAGCTCCAGACCGATCGAGAACAGCAGGAGGACGATCCCAAGCTCCGCGAACGGCTCGATCGCTTCAGGGTTGGAGATTGTGACATAGTGGAGCGCCGGATAGTCTTTGCTGAGCGCGCCTAGTCCGAACGGACCGACCAGCGCTCCGATCAACGTAAAGCCGATGATCGGGCTGATGCGGATTCGAGCGAACGCTGGAATGACCAAACCGGCCGCGCCGAGGATCACCAGCGCGTCGCTGAAGCCTGAAGTACTGAATTGTCCGGCCATGCGGCTGGTTAGATCAGGGACCGGATTCTGTCACCCTGCGGAAGGGCCGGAAGCCACACTCTTCCCTTCCAAAGCGGACCACCATCTGCCAGCCTGCACTCCTGATGACGTCAACCAGCATCTCTGACCTTTTGGTGGTTGGGGGTGGCCCGGCGGGGATGATGGCCGGGCTCCTCTTCGCCCGGGCGGGCTGCAGCGTTCGGGTGCTGGAGAAGCATGCTGACTTCTTCCGGGATTTCAGGGGCGACACAGTCCACCCATCCACCATGGAG
>CBFGZJ010000122.1:0-5949 GCA_965653215.1 uncultured Sphingomonas sp.
CGCCTAATCGTGACGGAGGCAAGTGAACGTGACGATCGATCCCGAGATTGTCGCGGCCAGCCTGTCACCGGTGCGGGAGCTGCTCCGACCTGACGGTGCCGATATCGAACTCGTCAGCGCGAACGGAGACACCATAATGCTTCGTCTGCTGCTGGAGTCCGCCGAATGCACCGACACCTGTGTGCTACCGCGCAACCTGCTTGAGACTCTGGCGCTGCAGATGATGCAGCCGAAGGTTCCTGGCCTCGTCGCCGTTTCGATCGAAGATCCGCGCGAGGAGTAAGCCAGAACGCTGCTCGACTGGAGGATCGAGCGAGGCATTCCGCTTTGTTGCGGTTGCGCTATAAACTTCGCATCACCGACGTTGGAGCGGGGCATGACGATGAGTGTATTCGAAGCGCAGATTCCTCGCTGGTTCACGATTGCCGCCGTGGGCGCATTGCTGTTCGAAGCTGCCGGATGCCTGCTTTATCTGATGGACGTGATGGTGGATTCTGCTTCGCTCCCGTTGGACCAGCGGGCGATGTGGGCCGCTACTCCGCTGTGGATGACGACGGCGCGAGCCATTGGGGTGTGGGTCGGTCTGGTGGGAGCGATCGGTCTGTTGCTCCGCCGCCGCTGGGCCGAGCCCTTGTTGCTGATCTCCTTCGTCGCCGTGCTGATCATGTTTTCAGGGCTGCTGATCGTGCCCGCTCTTCGGCAGACGACCCCGTCCGATGCCTATTTCCTGCCGATCGTCATTGCACTCCTCTCTGGCGCGGTGTTTCGCCTGTCCCATCTGGCGAGGGTACGCCGCTGGCTCCGCTGACCTGCTCGCGCTAGACCGCTCGGATGTCCAAATACACCATCGATACATCGACCAGCCGGGCCACGCCGTCGCCTTTGCCAGGCAAGCGGATGACGGTTCCGGCGCTGCGTTCGCGCAAGGTGAACGGCGAGAGCGCGCAGCCGATCGTCATGCTGACAGCCTACACCATGCGCATGGCCCAGCTGCTCGACCCGCATTGCGACGTCCTGCTGGTCGGAGACAGCCTTGGGCAGGTCATTTACGGGCTACCGAGCACTTTGCCGGTGTCGCTGGAGATGATGTGCGCTCATGGAGCGGCGGTGGTGCGCGGCAGCTGGCACTCTCTCGTCGCGGTCGACATGCCGTTTGGCAGCTACGAGTCCTCGCCGGCGCAGGCGTTTGAAAGCGCCTCGCGGATTCTCAAGGAAAGCGGTTGCGCCGCGGTCAAGCTCGAAGGGGGAGAGGCCATGGCGCCGACGATTGCCTTCCTGTCCGAGCGCGGGATCCCGGTGGTCGGCCACGTCGGTCTTACTCCCCAGGCGGTCAATGCGCTGGGCGGCTATGGTGCGCGCGGCAGGAGTGCCGCGGAAGCGGACAAGATCTTGCGCGATGCGAGTGCGGTCAATGACGCTGGTGCCTTCGCCATCGTTGTCGAGGGCGTAGTTGAAGATCTCGGTGCCGAGATCACCCGGTCCGTCTCGGCGCCAGTGATCGGGATCGGTGCCTCCAGCCAGTGCGACGGGCAGGTGCTCGTCACGGAGGACATGCTCGGTCTGTTCGAGCGCACCCCTCGCTTCGTCAAGCGCTATGATGATCTGGCAGGTCGGATTTCCGCGGCAGCCGAAACCTATGCCGCTGAAGTGCGATCGCGGACCTTTCCCTCGGCGGACCAGATCTACCGACCGTCGAGCAGTTGAGGCTATGCACTTCCGAAGGGAGCGGGTAGACGCTCTCGGGGCTCCTTCGTTCATCGCTGGTGAAGGCAGGGGTGGCAAGAATGATTATTCCCGGGGACGGCGAGGCGGATTTTGGCGATTGCACCTGACAGCGGCGAGTCTTTCGTCCGCGAAGTCGATGAAAATCTGCGGCGCGATCAGGCAACCGACTTCGCCAAGCGCTATGGCGGATGGATTGCGGGTGCGATCCTTCTGCTCCTGGCAGCCGCCGGGGGCTATTTGTTCTGGCAGGAACGGCAACGCGCCGCGGCGGAGGGCCATGGCGAGGAGCTGTCGCAGGTTCTGACCGATATCGGAAACGGCAATATTGGAACTGCTCCTGCGCGGCTGCAAAAGCTGCGGGATGTAAATAGCGAGGGCTACCGTGCTGCGGCGATGCTGACGGAGGCGGCGCTGGCGGTGCAGCAGAACGATCGGAAAACTGCGATCGAACGCTATGCAGCTGTTGCTGCCGATGAGAGCCTCCCGGGCGCATATCGCGACCTCGCAACAATTCGGAGGACGGCGCTGGACTTCGATTCTGCCCCGCCTCAGGAGGTCATCAATCGGCTCGCCCCATTAGCGAAGGGTGAGAGCCCATGGTTCGGCAGTGCTGGCGAATTGACGGCGCTGGCGATGCTCAAGCTTGGCCGCCAGGCTGAAGCCGGGCGGCTGCTCGCTACGATCGCTGCCGACCGCAAGGTGCCATCGTCGATCCGCGACCGCTCCGCGCAGCTGGCGACCACTCTTGGAATCGAAGTGCCCGCGCTCAACCCGCGGCCTGCTCCATAAAAATTCTGCCTCAGGGAAAAGCGATGATGCATAAGAGGGTCCTCTGTCTGGTGACCGCCGCGGTAATGATCGGCGGCTGCAATCCTTTCGATAAAGGCGGACCGCCCAAGACTCCGGTCGTCGGCGAACGCCTGCCCGTGCTGACGGGCGAGGCGGGTGTTGAGATCGACGCCGGGACAGCGGCTCTGCCGATCGCCTTGCCGGCTCCGGAAGCGAATACCCAATGGGCGCAGCCGGGCGGAAGTCCGAGCAAGGCCATGGGGCATCTCGCTCTCGGGTCCAACCTGGGCCTGGCGTGGAACACCATGATTGGCCAGGGTTCGTCGAAAGATGCGCGGCTGGCCGCCGGACCGGTGGTGGCGGACGGCCGTGTGTACACGATCGATACGACCTCCACGGTGCGAGCGTTTGACGTCCGGACTGGAGCGCCGGTGTGGACCGCAAGCTTCGGGTTCGAGAAAGATAATCGCAACGCCCTGTTCGGGGGCGGAGTCGCGTATGACAATGGCCGAATCTACGCCACTAACGGCTTGGGATTCGCTGCTGCGCTGAATTCGGCCAACGGGTCGGTGGTTTGGCAAGTTCGCCCAGGGGGACCGCTGCGCGGTGCTCCGACCGTTGCCGGCGATGCGGTCTACATGGTCAGCCAGGATAATCAGATCTACTCGCTCAAGACGCAGAATGGAGCCACCAACTGGTCGGTCCCGGCGTCGCTTGAGATCGCGGGCGTGTTCGGGTCGGCGTCTCCCTCTTATGCTCAGGGAACAGTCGTCGCCGGATTCTCGTCGGGCGAGCTGAATGCCTATCGCTACGAGAACGGCCGCATGGTGTGGCAGGACACGCTTGCCCGCACCTCCGTGTCGACCAGCGTGTCACGATTGTCCGACATCGATGCCAACCCGGTTATTGATCAGGGCCGCGTCTATGCTGTCGGGCAGGGGGGGCGAATGGTGGCCCTCGACCTGATCAGTGGCCAACGCGTGTGGGAGCTCAATATCTCCGGCCGTTCGACCCCTTGGGTTGCCGGTGAATGGCTGTTCGTCGTGACGGACGATGCCAAACTGATCGCAATCGCCAAGTCGACCGGCAAGATCCGCTGGATCAATGAACTGCCGCGGTGGCAGAATCCGAAGGCGCGTCGTGGGCCGATCTACTACCAGGGCCCTGTTCTGGCCGGTGGACGGCTGATCGTGGGCGGCTCGAATGGTGTGCTGGTCAATGTCGACCCGGACAATGGTTCCTTCCAGAGCCAGACCAACGTCGGCAGCGGAGTGAGCTTGCAACCGGTGGTCGCCAACGGGACGCTGTTCATTCTTAGCGATCATGGGCGCCTGATCGCCTACCGTTAGGCTAACGCGGTTGACCACCGAGCGGCATGGCGTCACCAAGCGCCAATGCCTCTCCCCACTGTCGCAATCGTCGGCCGGCCCAATGTCGGCAAATCGACCCTGTTCAACCGCTTGGTCGGCAAGCGGCTGGCCCTGGTCGACGACCGTCCCGGCGTTACACGCGATCGCCGCGAGGGCGAGGCGCACCTTTTGGGGATGGATTTCCGGGTTGTCGACACTGCCGGGTTTGAGGATGAGGATCCGGCCAGCCTGCCTGGACGGATGCGAATGCAGACGGAAGCGGCGGTCCGGTCTGCGGACGTGTCCCTCTTCCTGATCGACTCGCGGCAAGGCCTTACCCCCCTGGATGAAGAGATTGCGCGCTGGTTGCGCAGTTCGGACCGACCGGTGGTCGTGGTGGCCAACAAGGCAGAAGGCAGGTCTGGGGAGCCGGGACGGCTGGAGGCGTTCGCGCTGGGCCTGGGCGAGCCGATTGCGATCAGCGCCGAGCATGGTGAAGGCATGGCCGACCTGTTCGAGGTGCTGCGCCCGCATGTCGAGCGGGACAACAATGATAGCGCCGATGATGACGAAGATCCTGATGATCCCACCCGCCCGCTGAAGCTGGCGATCGTCGGCCGTCCAAATGCGGGCAAGTCGACGCTGGTCAACCGCATTCTTGGCGAGGAGCGGATGATCACCGGGCCTGAGGCGGGGATAACGCGCGATTCGATCACGCTCGATTGGGAGTGGCAGTCGCCCGACGGCAGCAGGCGGCCGGTTCGGCTGGTCGATACCGCGGGGCTGCGCAAGCGCGCCAAGGTTGACGATAAGCTTGAGCGGCTCTCGGCAGCGGACACGCGCCGGGCGATCGATCATGCCGAGGTCGTGGTTCTCTTGCTCGATGCGACCCGCGGGCTCGAGGCGCAGGACCTGCGGATTGCCGATTCGGTGGTGGAGGAGGGGCGCGGGCTCGTGCTCGCGCTCAACAAGTGGGACGTCGCGGAGGAGGCATCCTCGCTGTTCAACGGAGTAAAGGCTGCGCTGGAAGAAGGGCTGTCGCAACTCAAGGGCGTGCCGCTGCTGACGATTTCCGCCAAGACCGGCAAAGGGCTCGACCAGTTGTTGGCGGCCGCCTTTCAGACCCGCGAGAGCTGGTCGCGCCGGGTATCGACCGGCGAGCTGAACCGCTGGTTCGAGCGAGCGGTCGAGGCCAATCCCCCTCCCGCACCGGGCGGCCGCAGGATCAAGCTGCGGTACATCACGCAGGTCAAATCACGTCCACCAAGCTTCGTCATCTTCGGCAGCCGGTTGGATCAGCTGCCTGACAGTTACAGCCGCTATCTGCTGAACTCGCTGCGCCGGGAGCTTGATCTTGGAGCCGTGCCGCTGCGGCTGACGCTGCGCTCTTCACGCAATCCATTCGCGGACCGGTCGCAATAAACCGCCTGTTTACCGTTTCAGGCGTAGGGCTGGCCGCGATCAGGAGCCGGGTCTTTGCAAGACGAAACTTCGAATATCATCGACTGGGTTCATTTTGAACGGTGCCGGGCCGAGCTTGGGCCGGGGTTCATCCGTATCCTGAGCTATTTCCGCGAGGACGGGGTTAAGTCGGTCGCGCAGATCGAAACCGCGATGCGTGACGAGGATACCGCCGCGCTGGTCCTTCCCGCTCATACGCTGAAAGGCGAAGCGCGCCAGTTTGGGGCCAACCCGCTCGCGGAGCTCGCCGAGCTGATCGAAACGACCGCTCGCTTCTGTGTGGAAACTCATCGATTCCCCGATGAGTTGGTCAAAGAGGTGGTCGAGCTTCGCCGGATTTTCAATGAGACCTTGGCGCAGTTCGATCGCGCGACGAACCCACTGTTAAGCCGCGAAGTGAACCGTGGCGGCTTTGGACGCAAAGCGGCGAATCAGGACTTCGGGCGCATCTGACTTGGGCTTGTCAGCGGGCTGGAACCGGCCTTCGCCATTCCCAGCGCGCCAGGCTGCGCCACAGCCACTCGAACGGCCCATAGCGGAAACGGTCAAGCCAAGGTTTTGACCAGGCGAGCATCGCGGCCCAGGCCAACACAACTGGGATCCACAGTTCAGCGCGGCTGAGGCT
>CBFGZJ010000123.1:0-5939 GCA_965653215.1 uncultured Sphingomonas sp.
AGGCCCGTGGATCAGGGGGATATGGGCGTAGGTGGGCTCGGCCCAGCCCATCGCGCGGATGATTCCAAGCTGCCGGAAGGCATTGTTGAGATGGTCATCGCCGCGAATGACGTGGGTGACTCCCATGTCATGGTCGTCGACGACGACCGCGAGCATGTAGGTTGGGGTTCCGTCCGAGCGGAGGATGACGAAATCGTCGATCTCGGAGTTGTTGACCGCCACGCGGCCCTGGACGAGATCATCGATCACCGTCTCGCCCGACTGCGGCGCCTTGAGCCGGACCACGAACGGGGCATTGTTCGGCGCATCGGCGGGAGCCCGGTCGCGCCACTCGCTGACGATTCGGAATGGATGGCGCTCAGCCTGCGCCTGCTCCCTTCGGGCTGACAGTTCTTCCTGAGTCAGGTAGCAGCGGTAGGCGGCCCCGCGCTCGAGCAATTCCGCTGCCACCTCGGCGTGGCGCGCCTCGAACTGCGATTGATGATAGGCGGGCTCATCCCCGGCGATGCCAAGCCAATCAAGCCCGTCGAGAATCGCCGCGATTGCATCCTCAGTCGATCGGGCGCGGTCGGTATCCTCGATGCGGAGCAGATATTTGCCGCCATGATGGCGCGCGAACAGCCAGTTGAACAACGCAGTTCGAGCACCGCCAATATGGAGATATCCGGTCGGAGAGGGGGCAAAGCGAGTCACGACCGCTGCAAGATTGCTGCTTGCGCCCACGCGCGCTTTCCTCTGTCTTGGTCCGATGGATTGGGTGAGCGCCCCTTACATAGCTGAACCGGCGCTGCAAACCCGAAGCTCATGGGCGCAGCAGATCGGTGCAGCGCTAGAGCGCCTTGATGCACTGCTCGAAAGCGAGCGCGACCAGCTTCCGCTGTGGCTGGTGGTCGCTTTCGGATGTGGAATCGCCGGCTGGCTCTCGCTCGGCCAGCCCAGGCACTGGCAGGGAGCCATGTGCCTTGCAGCGGCGTCGGTCATCGCCGGACTCTTGTTCCGCCATCGCCGGAGCGGCCAAGTGCTGGCGTGGGGAAGCGCTGCAGTGCTGGCCGGCTGCGCGCTGATATGGGCAAGGGCCGAATGGGTCAGTGGTCCGCGAGTCGAACGGCCGGTGGTGGTGACATTCTCAGCCCGGGTGGAGCGCGTTGAGCAGCTTGTCAGCCGCGGCACGCATCGCCTGACCCTGGCTCCGGTCGATGCCAGTCTCCCGGCGCGCGTTCGGGTGTCCATTCCCGATCGCGCCGGAGCCCAGGGAATCAGTGCGGGAGCGCTCATCTCGCTCCGCGCCCGGCTGGTTCCGCCGCCACCAATGGCTCTTCCTGGAAGTCATGATCACGCGCGCGACGCCTGGTTCCGGGGCATCGGCGGGACAGGTCGGGCCCTCGATCCACCGACGATCATCGAAGCCGGGACTCCAGGCTGGCTCGACAATCTGCGGGAGGGCCTCGGCAGCAGAATCCGGGAGCGGCTGCCGGAAAGCAGCGGCGCGATCGCCACCGCCCTTGCCAATGGCGATCAGGGCGCGATCTCGGAAGCGGACGCCGAGGCAATGCGGCGAAGCGGTCTGGCGCACCTGCTTTCAGTCAGCGGCTTGCACATCGCAGCCGCGGTTGGCGGAGCGATGTTCCTGGCGTTGCGCTTGCTGGCGATCAGCGAGCGGCTGGCGTTACGGTTCAACCTGGTGGTGGTATCCGCCGGTGCAGGGGCCGCGGCAGGAATCGCCTATACCCTGCTGACGGGCGCGCAGGTGCCCACGGTCCGCAGCTGTATCGCCGCCTTGCTGGTGCTGCTGGGCCTGGCGCTTGGCCGAGAGGCATTCAGCATAAGGCTGGTTGCGGTTGGCGCATTGGTCGTGCTGTTGTTTCGCCCTGAAGCGTTGGCGGGAGCGAGTTTTCAGCTCAGCTTTGCCGCCGTTACCGCCATCGTGGTGCTTCACGAGCAAGGGTGGATGAAGCGCTGGTTTGGAGCGCGCGACCAAGGAATGCTTGATCGCGCCACGCGGGCAATCGGGACAATGGTCCTCACCGGGCTGGCGGTCGAGCTTGCCCTGATCCCGTTCGCTCTGTTTCATTTTCATAAGGCTGGCCTCTACGGAGTTGCCGCGAACATCATCGCGATCCCGCTAACGACCTTTGTGATTATGCCACTCGAGGCATTAGCGTTGATCGTCGATCCCATCGGGATAGCTGGTCCGCTGTGGTGGCTGACCGGATTGATGATCGACGGGCTGCTCAGCCTGGCGCGTTCGGTCGCGGCGATGCCCGGCTCGGTCATCATGACTCCCGCCATCCCCAATTGGGCGTTCGCGGCGATGGTTGGCGGCGGGCTGTGGTTCTGCCTGTGGAAGCGCCGCTGGCGGGTCCTCGGGATCGTTCCGATTGCTGTGGGCGCCCTTGGTGCGGCGACGACCTCCGCCCCTGACCTCGTCGTAACTGGCGACGGGCGTCATCTGGCGGTGATCACCGATGGCAAACCAGCGCTTCTGCGCGAGCGAAGCGGCGATTTCATGCGCTCGTTGATCGGCGAAGCCGCGGGGTTTGACGGTGAAGCCGGTCCGATTGCGGCGCTACGCAACGCCCGCTGCAGCCGTGATAGCTGTATGGCCCGGATCACACGTGATGGACGAAGCTGGACGCTGCTGGCGACGCGATCAAACAGCTATCCGGACTGGAATGTGATGGTTCGTGCCTGTGCGATGGCGGACATTGTGGTCTCAGACCGCCGTTTGCCACGGTATTGCCGCCCGCGCTGGCTGAAGCTTGACCGCGAGGCGCTGAAAAGCGCCGGCGGACTGGCTATCCACCTCGGCAGTTCGCCCCGGATCGACAGCGTGGCTCAACGGGTGGGGCAGCACCCTTGGGCAGCAACGTCCGGACCCCCTTGATCTGTCAGGTTTCGCTATTCGGCTGCCACACAGCTAGTTCGCTTCCTGACGGATCGATGAAGTGAAAGCGCCTGCCGCCCGGGAAGGCGTAGATCGGGCGCGCGACGATACCGCCAGAAGCGGTGACGGAATCCAGCGCTGACTCAAGATCAGCGACGCGGATGATCGGCAGCGGTGCGGCGAGTGCTTCGTCGGGCTGCCCGTTGAGGCCCAGGTCCACGTCATCGGTGGTGGTCGCCGCATAATCGGGAGAGAAGTTGGTGAACGTCCAGCCGAACGCACGGGCGTAGAAATTTCGGGTCAGTTCATGCGCGGTGATGCTCGGAAGCTCGACATAGTCGATGCGGGCGATTGCCATCTCAATAGCGGCGGATCAATCCGGCCAGTCGGCCCTGGATCCGGACCTGATCGGGGCGGTAGCGCTGCGGTTCATAATTGCGGTTGGCGGGATCAAGCCGGACCATCTGTCCTTCGCGACGGAAGGTCTTCAGAGTTGCTTCCTCATCATTGACCAGAGCGACCACAATTTCCCCCTCGCGCGCGGTGTCGACTCGGCGGATTAGGGCGAAATCGCCATCAAGGATGCCTTCTTCGACCATCGAATCTCCCGAGACCTCCAGCGCATAATGCTCCCCGGGACCGAGCAGGGCGGCCGGAACGGTGAAGCTCTCCGTCCCCTGAAGCGCCTCGATCGGAGTGCCTGCGGCGATCCGGCCGTGAAGCGGGATTTCGATCAGATCGTTGGCGGGTTGCGGAAGTGGCTTGGGCGGCTGTTTCGCAGCTGGTGCCTGGATCGTCTCCGGCATCCGCAAAATTTCAAGGGCGCGTGCGCGGTTGGGCAGCCGGCGGATGAACTGCCGCTCCTCAAGCGCGGAAATGAGCCGGTGAACTCCGGATTTTGATTTGAGATCAAGCGCTTCACGCATTTCATCGAAGCTGGGCGAGACGCCCGTTTCGGCGAGTCGCTCATGAACGAATTGAAGCAATTCGTGCTGCTTGACCGTAAGCATTCCAACCTCCCGGAACGAATAGGGAACGTCTAGGAAACGTTTCGGGGCTCGTCAACTGTAAGTTGCATGAAGGCGCGTAGGAGCGCGTGCCCATGCTCACTAGCGACGCTCTCCGGATGGAATTGGACTCCATGAGCCGGGGCCGTTTCATGGCGCATCGCCATGACCAGTCCACCGGCCCATGCATTGGCCACCAGCGGAGAACACGGCTCGCCGACCGCCAGCGAGTGATAACGCGTCGCGGCGAACGGGGAGGGCAATCCGCCAAACAGGCCGCTGCCGTCATGATTCACGCTCGCGACCTTGCCATGCATTGGTGGAACTCTGTCCACCTGGTTTCCGCAGGCGATCGCCAGCGCCTGATGCCCCAGGCACACCCCGAGGAGCGGAACCCGCCGCTGGATGCAGGCCGCCGCGAGGTCAACCGAGATTCCCGCCTGCTCGGGCCGTCCCGGGCCGGGTGAAATCAAGATGCCGCTCGCGCCAGATGCAAGCGCGTCATTGACGCTGATGGAATCGCTGCGCTCGACCTCAACCGTGGCGCCAAGTGCCGTGAGATAGTCGACCAGCGTGAAGGTGAAGCTGTCGTAATTGTCGATCTAACCCCCGGATAACTGCTGGCGAACCCGCGCCATCTCTTGCTTGTTGAGCTTGATCTTCAGCCCTGCCTGGATCGCATTCACCAGTTGCTCGGCATATTCCCGCTGAGCCATTTCCCCGAACTCGGCCTGGGTCCGCGCGATCAGCGCCGGCTGCATCGAAGCATTGCCTGCGGTGACCTTCTTGACCTGAACAATGAAGAAGGCGCGGTTCTGCGGCGACGACACCAGTCGCGATTTACCTTGCGGCAACGAGAAGAGGGCGATCAGCGGCGGAGGAACCCGGCCCTGGAACTGCGCGAGCTGCAAGCGGCGCCCGCCGATCGGTTGCGGCGGTGGAAGCCGCGCTCCGGATGCGCGCGCGGCCTCGTTCAGCGGGGTTCCGCGCGCCACTCTGGCGGCGATCCCCTCAGCCACCAGCTTTGCCCGCTCAGCTGCTTTGGCTGAGATCCAGTCAGACCGAAGCTGGTCCGCGATCTTCTCCAGCGGCGGCGGTGCGGGTTCGATCACCTGCTCGGTCGCAACCAGCGCATATTGACCTTGTCCGAACGTTTCGACGCGGGCGTCGTCGTCCGGAGCGGATTCGAATGCGGCCTTCAGCACGTTGCTCGCTGCCGGAGGAAGCCGGAAGGCGCGATCACTCGGCGCCACTCCGCTCGCGGTCAGGGGCGGCGTCTGTGCCGCGGTCAGCCGGTATTTCGCGACCATGTCGGCGAAGCTGGCCCCGTCGGCGACCTCATCTTCAATCGCGGTGATCAGGTCAGTCAGCGCATTCTTGCGCTTGTCGGCAGTCAGGCGAGCGGCGATCTCGTCACGCACTTGCGCCAGTGGGGTGCCGGCCTCGTCACGAACCGCATCAATTCGCACGACGTGCCAGCCGAGTTCCGACTGAAGCGGTCCCACGATGGCGCCCTTCTTGGCCGCAAAAGCTGCCGCTGCAACCTCTGCTCCAGCAAGCGACTCGAACTGATCTCGAGATTGGACGCCGATCGCGACATCCGCGGCGCTAAGCCCGGTCGGAGCCGCAGCCTGGGCGAAGCTGCTGCCCGCACGAGCCCGGGTCGCGATCGCCTGCGCGGTCTGCCGATCTGGAACGACTGCCTGGCTGATATCGCGCAACTGCCTGGGGGCATATTTCGCCCGATCGGCGTTATAGGCTGCCGCGATCTCCTGCTCAGTCGCAGCCGCCGAGGCGACGTTTTCCGGACTGATGACGGCGTAACGAATGACCCGTTGCTCGGGGATGGTGTAGCGAGCACGGTTCTCCGCGAAATAGCGCCGCAGGTCTGCATCGTTAGGGTTGAGATCCTTGCGGAAGAGATCGATCGGAACAGCGACCAGTTCACCTTCCCGCTGCTCGAGCAGCATCGAGGCGTAGGGCTGAGCGACGCCCGTCGCGATCCGGCTGTTCGCAACGCCCGGTGCGAGCACAAGACGTTGCAGCAG
>CBFGZJ010000124.1:0-5933 GCA_965653215.1 uncultured Sphingomonas sp.
GCTCCTAAATAAGGCTCTCCCGTTCTGTGGGAACGCCTTTCCGCCGCGCCCGTTCGGATGCGGAGGAGAGCGTTGCATGAAGCCAATGACGGAACAGCACCTCGCCATCTACCGCCGCCACATGGTCGAAATCATCGACATGCATTTCGACCTGGCGGAAGAGGAGATCGGGCGTGGTGCGGTTCGCCCGGAGCTTCGCCGGGCGCTGATGGATGTTCCTCGCCATCTGTTCGTCCCGGAAAGCTTCATCCTGATGGCCTATCAGGACACGCCATTGCCGATTGGGTTCGACAAGACGGTTTCGCAGCCATTTATCGGGGCACTCATGCTCGATCTACTCGGGCTCAGTCCCGACGCCCGCATTCTCGAGGTGGGCACCGGGCTCGGCTATCAGGCCGCGGTGATGGCCGAAATGGGCGCCAAGGTGTGGAGCGTCGAAATCGTCGAGGAGTTCGCCGAAGCGGCCAAGAGCCGTCTCACCGCGCTTGGCCATGACGTCCAAATCCGCATTGGTGATGGCACGCGCGGCTGGGCTGAGCACGGGCCGTTCGACGGCATTCTGGTTACGGCGGCATCAGCTTCGTTGCCGGCGGCGCTGATTGATCAACTCCGGCCGGGCGGGAAAATCGTGATCCCGGTGGGCAGTGAGGATGTGCAGCAGTTGAGTGTGGTCGAGAAGACGGAGGACGGGAACACCACCACTCGCGCGATCATGCCGGTGCGCTTCACGCGACTTGAGACGATGGCATAGCCGGCTCAAGCGTCCAGTTCGACGTCCCAGTAGAGATAGTCGCGCCAGCTCTGATGAAGGTAGTTGGGCGGGAAGCTTCGGCCATGATCCTGCAATTGCCAGCTGGTTGGGCGGATCGGCTCACGCTCGATGTGCATCGCTGCCTGACGCGGCGTGCGGCCGCCCTTCTTAAGGTTGCAGGGCGCACAAGCGGTGGCGACATTCTCCCAGGTTGTCCGTCCGCCCTGGGCACGCAGGATGACATGGTCGAAGGTCAGTTCGCGGCCCGAACCACAATAGACACAGCGGAAGCGATCCCGCAGGAACAGGTTGAACCGGGTGAACGCCGGATATTCGTTGGGCCGAACGAACTGGCGCAGCGCAATTACCGAGGGGAGCTTCAGCGAATGGCTGGGACTGTGAACTTCCCGGTCGTAGTGAGCGACGACATCGACCCGTTCCAGGAACATTGCCTTCACTGCGGTCTGCCAAGGCCACAGGCTCAGCGGATAATAGGACAGCGGCGTATAATCGGCATTCAGCACCAGTGCCGGACAACTGTCGGGATGGCGGATCAAATCAGGGTGGTACATCGCCGCGCGCAAAGCCTCCGTTCGGTCTTCCGAACCGCAGCTCTCCGGCCCCGTCGCACGCAAGGAGGAGAGGGCTTGGCGGCCCGTCTTCCCTTGTGACGCGCCGGATGCCAACCCGGCGTGACAGGGTTATGACAGCATTTCAGCCGACTCTGCGTCAAGAGTCCTTTTGGCAACAGTGATGATCGTAACGCGGTTCGCTCCAAGTCCGACCGGCCAGCTTCACCTCGGCCATGCCTACAGCGCTGTGACCGGGCACCGGCTCGCGCGCGATAGCGGCGGCCGCTTTCTGCTGCGAATCGAAGATCTTGATCGCGGCCGCAGCCGCCACGAGTTTATCGAGGGAATCGAACAGGATCTCCGATGGCTTGGAATTGAATGGGACGAGACACCGCTGGTCCAATCGGAACGCTCGTCCATATACGCCGAGGCGTTGAACCAGTTGCACAGGAAAGGGCTGGTCTATGCCTGCTTCTGCACCCGCTCCGACATTGCTGCGGCCCTGGTCGCGCCGCATGGTCCCGCCGGTGCCCACTACCCCGGGACCTGCCGCAACCTTGGCGATGATCCTGTTCGCCGCGCCTCGACGCCGCACAGCTGGCGATTGGATTCCGCGCGTGCGGTGGCGCTGACCGGCGTGCCGACATGGACAGAGCATGACGGGCGGACCTGCATTGCTGACCCCGCAGACATCTCGGATGTGATCCTGGCGCGCAAGGACGCGCCCGGCTCCTATCATCTCTCCTGCGTCATCGACGACTCCGCGAGTGGCGTGACCCATGTCGTCCGCGGGGCCGATCTGGCTTCCTCCACCCCCATTCAGCGCATCCTCCAGCAACTTCTTGACCTTGCTGAACCGGCCTATCTGCACCATCCGCTGGTGGTTCACGCCGGAGGGCGGCGGCTGGCGAAACGGGATCGTTCGCCCTCACTGGCGGCGATCCGCGAGCAAGGTATCGTCGGCCCGGCTCTTGCCGCGGATCTCGCCGCCGGCAAGCTTCCGATTGGCTTTGACCTGGGGGCATCGTAGAGCAGGCCAATGTCGACCTTCCTGATCATTCTTCTGCTGATCGCCATGGGCGCTACCGCCTACGTGCTGGTCCGGGGGGTGATGACAATGGCCGCCGGCAAGGAAGCCAGCAGCGAACAGCAGCAGCAGTGGATGCGCAAGCGCGTGCTGTACCAGGCGGTTGCGATCGTCCTGGTCATCCTGATCCTTGCACTGGCCAGCAGCAACAGCTGACGCTGCCGTGGTTCGCCTGAACAAGATTTACACGCGCACTGGCGACAAGGGCACTGCCGGGCTGGTCGACGGCAGCAGGGTTTCCAAGGCGAGCGCGAGGATGATCGCCATCGGCGAGGTGGATGAGGCGAACTGCGCAATCGGAGCGGCCGCCGCATTGCTGCCGAATGGTCCTGTGCGAGATACGCTGGCCTTGATCCAAAACGAATTGTTCGACCTTGGAGCGGATATCGCGACCCCGCTGCCGGAAGGACCCGACGAGCCCTACGCGCTGCGGATCGTTGCGAGCCAGGTCACCCGTCTCGAAAGTGAGATCGACGGGTTCAACGCATCGCTTGTGCCGCTGACCAGCTTCATCCTTCCCGGTGGCGAGCCCGCTGTCGCCGCGCTCCACCTAGCCCGGGCGGTTGCGCGACGCGCCGAACGGGCAGCTGTCGCCCTCGCCGCCGAAGAGGCGATCAATCCCGACGCGTTGGCCTATCTCAATCGGCTATCGGACCATCTCTTCGTCCTCGCCCGCCATGTCGCTGCGAACGGGGGCGGGGACGTGCTATGGCAGCCGGGGGCCACGCGCTCCTAAGCCGAGTTGTGCGAGCAGCGGCGCGCCGCTAAGCCGCGTCCATGCTGATCGCCGTTATCGACATCGCCATCCTGCTCCTGCAGGTCCTGAGCTGGATTATCATCGCCCAGGCCATCCTCAGTTGGCTGGTTGCCTTCAACGTGTTGAACACCGGTAGCGGATTTGTTCAGTCCCTCCACCTGGCCCTCGACCGCATTACGGAGCCGCTCTACCGGCCGATCCGCCGCATCCTCCCCGACTTCGGGGCCATCGATTTCTCACCGCTCGTAGCGCTGCTCCTCATCTTCGTGCTGCAGAAGCTGCTTGCCGGAATGGCGCTCGAAGCCGCTTACTGATGACCGCCACAATCATTGACGGAAAGGCGACCGCAGCCGCGCTGCGGGCGCGCGTTGCGGAGGCCGTCAACGCCTTCGCCAAGGCGACGGGCAGAGCACCCGGGCTGGCGACCGTGTTGGTCGGCGAAGATGCGGCGAGTTCCGTCTATGTGCGCTCCAAAGGCAAGGCGACCCGCGAAGCCGGGATGGAGAGCTTCGCTCACCATCTCCCACCCTCAACGAGCGAGGACGAACTGCTTGCCTTGGTCGACCAGCTCAACGCCGACCCGGCCGTCGATGGGATCCTGGTCCAGTTGCCGCTGCCGCCGCATATCGATGAACGGACCGTGCTCCTGCGAATCGATCCCGAGAAAGATGTCGACGGATTTCACCCGATCAATGTTGGGCGGTTGGCGACCGGGCTCGATGGCTTTGTGCCCTGCACGCCGCTTGGAAGCCTGATGCTGCTGAAGCAGGTTCATGGCGACCTCACCGGCCTCGACGCGGTCGTGGTCGGACGTTCCAACATCGTGGGCAAGCCGATGGCGCAACTGCTGGTGCGTGAGAGTTGCACCGTCACCATCGCCCATTCGCGGACTCGTGAGTTACCGTCGGTCGTGGGTCGCGCGGACATCGTCTTGGCTGCTGTCGGGAGGCCCGCGATGATCCAGGGCAGCTGGCTGAAGCCGGGAGCGACGGTGATCGACGTTGGGATCAACCGCACCCAGTCCGGCCTTGTCGGAGACGTCGATTTCGCCTCCGCAAGCCAAGTCGCCGGAGCAATCACTCCCGTTCCGGGAGGGGTCGGGCCGATGACCATTGCCTGCCTGATCCGCAATACCTTGACCGGCGCCGCACGGCGCGAAGGGTTCCGCTGGGACGGAGCGCTCTAGGACGGAGTCGCGGCGCTCTCGGCCTCTCGCCGGACGCGCCAAATCTTGAACGGTGATCCCTGCGGTAGTCTGATCGGCTCGAGCCACTCCGGCGCCTTGTTTTTCGCGAGCTGGGAGTAGAACCCGCGCTTCGCCTCCGACGCATAGATGGTCGCTTCTCCAATGCCGGGGCAGATCAGCACATAATCCGCATCATGCCTGGCGATGATTTGGCGGGCCTGACCGGCTGAACCGCGAAAAGCGTGTTGGACATCGAGAATGTCCGCGCCGTTGCGATGATAAGGGCCGGTGATCGCGGAATGACGGGTGATCGTTATCAGGCGAGGCGACAAGTCGACAAAGGTGAACACCTTGCCCTTGGGGAGCCGGGCAATCGGCCGCATCCCCGCGAGGGTCGGGCATTTGCCGGATTGGCGTTCCATCTTCTTGACGGCGGCGCTCTTCGGTTTTTCCGGGAAGCGATCGACGATCAGCGGGACCAGGGCACCGCAAACCAAAATTACAGCCACCGACGTGCCGAGGACTCGAACAATCGCAAACCGGCTGCGCCACGCCATCGGCACGATCAGCCAGCCGAGCGCCACCGCACCTCCAATGGCGAGCAATTGTGCGGCCGGACCGGCCCGCGTTTGCCACAACAACAGCAGTGCCGAGGCCAGCGCCGGGGCAGCGACGGCAAGCGTCCGGCGCGCCCGGTCTTGATCGGCACGGTTAACCCAAGCCCACAGCAGCCAACCGATCGTTCCGATGATCGGCAAGGAGGAGACCAGAACCGCGGTCCGCCAACCGTGCCGATAAATCGGCCGGGCCTCGCGCACATGGCTCAGCCAAAGCTCATTCAACTCAGGGGACACACCTTCGAGCCGCGCGAGACAGTGGGGCCACGCAAGTGCATGGAAGGCAGCGATGCCAATCCCGGCGGCAGCCGCCAGCATCAGACGCTTCGTTGCGCTCGCTGGGCTGATCCAGCTCATCAGGAACAGCGCCGCTCCCGCCAGCACCGCATCCGACAGCCACACCGGCGACAGCGCATCACACACAGGGGCCCTGTTGGCGTATGATGCGAACAGCAGGAAGCCGAGCGCAACTCCTCCCGCCAGGGTTACGCCATAGCCGGCGAGCCGCTCCCGCTCGTGCTCGTCGGCAATCCACAGCAGGACCAGCCCGACGCCCAGCAGCGCCAGGTAGATCATCATCTCCAGGCCGATTGAGAAAGACAGCGCTGTCGCAACACCCAGCACCACCCCGCCGCGCAGTCGGCGCGGATCGGCGACGGCACTCAGGGCCAGCGCAAGCAAGGCGAGCTGCCAACCGTGATGATCGATGCGCAGCGGTGTGAACATGCCGTTGGTCGAGCCGGCGAAGAACAAAGTGGCGATCGCCGGGAGATAGGCGAGCGGGTGGATCAGCCGCCTGGAGGTCAGTGCGAGCGAGTAGAGGAGCAGAAGATACGGCAAAAGTGGCGCAATGGTGACGGCAATCTTCTCGGCGACTGCACCGGATGCAAACAGACGGCCAGCAAGGATGAGGCCGGCGATCGGCAGGTCGACCAGCCGCGACCAATGGATATTGGATCCGTC
>CBFGZJ010000125.1:0-5756 GCA_965653215.1 uncultured Sphingomonas sp.
AGCGGAGCGCTCCCGGCTGGAGGCGGTCTTCACCAATGGCGATCCGCTGATCAAGCAGGTCTATCTTTACGGGACGAGCGACCGCGCATTTCTGGTCGGCGTGTTCGTGCCCAATGAAGAGACGCTCCAGCAGATGAACATCGCTAATGATCCTGCCGCGATCAAGGACGCGCTGCGCACGGCGATTCAGAACATCGCGCGCGCCGAACAGCTGCACCCTTATGAAGTGCCGCGCGACTTCATCGTCGAGCATGAACCCTTCAGTGCTGAAAATGGATTGCTCGCGGGCATCGGCAAATATCAGCGGCCGAAATTCAAGGAACGCTATACCGAGGCGCTCGAAGCCCTTTACGACCGGATCGCGGCAAGCCAGCAGGATGAACTCGAGGCGCTCCGCCGCGAGGGCAAGGATGGCCCTGTGCTGGATACCGTGAGCCGCGCAGTCAAGGCCACGCTTGGCCTGGAGAATGTTGATCCGTCGAAGCGGATGAGCTTCTCCGATCTGGGGGGCGACTCCCTCTCCGCAGTGTCCTGCTCGCTTCTGCTTGAAGATATTTACGGCATCGATGTGCCGGTGTCCGTCATCAACAATCCTGCGGGAAGCATGCAGGACCTCGCCCAGTTCATCGAACGGGGGCGGAGGGGCGATGCCACAGGAACAACTTTTGCTTCGGTGCATGGTGCCGGTGCCACTGAGATCCGCGCACGCGACCTGACGCTGGATCGATTTATCGATGGCGCCGTCCTTGATGCGGCGAGTAAAGCATTGCCCATTTCGACCGAGGTACGGACGGTCTTCCTGACCGGAGCCAATGGTTTCCTGGGGCGGTTCCTCTGCCTCGAATGGCTCGACCGAATGGCTGCGGTGGGTGGCAAGTTGGTCTGCGTCGCGCGGGGGCGTGATGCAGCGGCGGCGCGCCAGCGCATTGCAGAGGTATTCAGCAGCGATCCGCAGCTCAAGAGCCGCTTTGACGCGCTAGCCGAAGCACATCTTGAGGTACTGGCAGGCGATCTGGGTGAGCCGCAGCTTGGTCTTTCGGACAATGATTGGGAGCGGCTGGCGGAGAGCGTTGATCTCATCGTTCACCCGGGTGCGCTGGTGAACCATGTCCTTCCCTATCAACAGTTGTTCGGTCCCAACGTCGCGGGCACGGCAGAGGTCATCCGGCTAGCGATCACGCACCGGCTCAAACCGATCAACAATGTTTCGACCGTAGCAGCGGCACATGTGCCCGGCGGCACGATGATCGACGAAGATGCCGACGTGCGCACGACCTCGCCGGTCCGGCCGCTGTCGAGCGAAGGTTATGCCGATGGCTATGCCAACAGCAAATGGGCGGCCGAGGTGTTGTTGCGGGATGCCCATGACCGCTTCGGCTTGCCAGTCGCGACCTTCCGGTCGGACATGATCCTGGCGCACAGCCGCTATGAGGGGCAGCTCAATGTTCCCGACATGTTCACACGCCTGCTGCTCAGCATCGTTGCGACGGGGCTAGCGCCGCGGTCATTCTACAGCGGCTCGGCCAAGCCCCACTATGCCGGGTTGCCGGTCGACTTCACGGCTGAGGCCATTGCCGCCCTGGGCACAAAGGTAACGAGCGGCTATCGAACCTATCATGTCATCAACTCCCATGATGACGGCATTTCGCTGGACAGCTTCGTCGACTGGATCGATGCAGCGGGATATCCGGTCCGGCGGATCGACGATTATGCCGACTGGCTCGAACGCTTCGGCACGGCCCTGCGTGCGTTGCCCGAGGACCGGCGGCAACATTCGTCGCTACCGCTGCTGCACCAGCTCCAGCATCAAATTCCGGCGGAATTCGGTACCTCCGTCCCCTCGGCTCGCTTCCGCGCGGATGTGATCAAGCATGCGGTGGGCGCAGCCAGCGATGTCCCGCACCTCTCGCGCGAACTGATCAACAAATATCTGGCTGACCTCTCCGGGCTTGGCCTCATTGAAGGACAATCGACACAGTCATGACGAACTTGACCAAGGGCTATGCGGCGCTGGCCGCCGATACCGACCTCGAACCTTTCGCCTTCGCCCGGCGGGACCTGCGAGCCGACGATGTGGCGATCGATATCCACTATTGCGGCGTGTGCCACTCCGATCTCCACCACGTCCGTAATCACGGAGGCTACGTTACCTACCCTACCGTTCCAGGCCACGAAATTGTCGGCCGAGTGAGGGCCGTGGGAAGCAGTGTCACGAAGTTCCGGCCTGGCGACATGGTTGGGGTCGGCTGCTATGTCGACTCCATGGCGGATATTCTGAAAATATTGTCGTGTCCGAAAAGTTCACCGTGCGCATCCCGGACGGCATGGATGCGAAGTCGGCGGCCCCTCTGCTTTGCGCAGGCATCACGACCTACTCGCCGATGCGCCATTGGAACATCGGTGCGGGTCACAAGGTTGCCGTGATAGGTCTTGGCGGGCTGGGCCATATGGCGATCAAGTTCGCCAAAGCGATGGGCGCGGAAGTCACTCTGTTCACCCGCAGCCCCAATAAACAGGGAGAGGCGAAGCGGCTGGGCGCGGACCATGTCGTGCTTTCGACGGACGAACAGCAGATGGCGTCGGTTCTCAACAATTTCGACTTCATCCTCGACACCGTTCCCAACGCTCACGACATCAATCCCTACATCATGACCCTCAGCTGGAACGGGACGCTCATTCTTCTGGGGCTGCTTGGCCCGATTGACCCGCCCCTCAACAATGTACCGCTGATGCTGGGCCGCAGGTCGGTCGCCAGTTCCAATGTCGGCGGGATCGCCGAAACACAGGAGATGCTCGACTTCTGCGCCGCCCACGACATCGCCTGCGACGTCGAGATCATCGACATGCAGGAAATCAACGCGGCCTATGAGCGCCTGGAAAAAGGCGATGTGCGTTATCGGTTCGTGATCGACATCGCGTCGCTGGGGAAACCATGATGGCCGACGTGGTCAGCAAAGGTAGCCGCTCATTGGCGTCGGCCTGACGTAGATGTCCTCCCCGCAATAGCATCGGGATCGCTGTGCTATGAGCAGCCTTGCGCAGCGGCACGCTGCCGCCGACCGGAACAGGCGGACAGCGCGCATGATGCTTGTTCGGGCATTCCTTGCGCAAAATATCGCCAGCGGATGCGCATTTGGCGGCTTTGCGATTAGCTTGTTGGCGATCCAGGACCGCTTCGATACGACGCGGGGGACAGCCGCGATGGCCCTTGCCCTCACGGTGCTGGCTATGAGTGGGCTGGGGCCGGTCGTCGCGGGGATGATCTCCCGGGCCGGCCTGCGCGGCACCATGATGGCCGGCCTCGTGCTGTCGGTCCTAGGCTATATTCTGCTTGCCCTTGTGCAGTCGATCGAGGCTACGCTCATCGTCTGCACTCTCGCGATTGGCCCTGGCGCTTCTCTGCTTGGAGGATTTCCGCCGAGTATATTGGCGGGGAACTGGCATCCGCACGCGCGAGGCAGGGCGGTCGGGATTGCCTATATTCCGCTATTTGTAACCGTCATCCCGCTGCTTGGCCTTGCGGTGCTGCAGGCTTTTGGGTTGTCGGCATTCTTCCTGGTCCTGGCGGGGCTGCACATTCTGCTGCTGCCCGTGCTGCTGGGAGTTTCGGAGCCTCCGCAGAGCGACCACGAAGAAACTGCTCCTGTACAGGCAGTCTCCCGACCTTCCATACTCTTGCAGCCGCTGTTCTGGGGAGTTCTGATCGGCGAAGGAGTCCTTCAGGCAAGCACCATCACCGGCTCCGCCCACATCGTCGCCATTGCCACCGAATATGGGGTGGCTGCCGGTTGGGCAGCGCTGCTCCTGTCGATCAAGGGCTTTGCAAGCATCTTCGGGTCCATCCTGGCGGGCCTGGCTTGTGACAAATTCGGCGCCGCGCGCACCTTGGGCGTTGCCGGTGCCGGATTAGCCCTGAGCTGGATAATAATAGCGGCAAGCGGCTCATTCCCGGCATTAGCTCTGGCGATGACAATCATGGGCATCTGCGGCGCTGCGATTTTTCCGCTGGTCACTGTCCTTGTTGTCCAAATATTCGGGGTTGCGGCGTTCCCGCGTGTCCTTGGGTTTCTGGGCGCATTCACGCTGCCGTTCACATTTGGCGCTCCGGTTGCAGGATGGCTTCGCGATGCGACAAACGATTATTCTTCGGCGATGCTTCTGCTGATCGCGCTGTCCTTTGGAGCGGCCATAACCTTCGCATGGATCGGTAGAACAAAGCAGGTCAAGCGAGTCTTGGCATAGCGGCGGAGATCGGCTGCCGTCGAACGCTACTGGCCGTCGTCCGACGATCGCGATTCACCTAGGTTATGCATAATTGAGGAGGACAGGCGGCACTCCCCGGCACCCGCAAGTGTTCTGACCGTGAATGCAATTTTTGTCGGGTTAGTCACGTGCATCAACTCGCCACTCTCGACGACACCGTCACCGCCAGTCCCCATCTCTTATCCCTGCGCGAGGAATTGCTCGACCGCAGTATGATAAAGCTGGCTGCATTCGACCTTGGCGACCTCGCTGTCGAGGTCCGTCAGGGACAAGCCTCCGTCTGGTGCCTAATCCGCAGACAGGGGCGCGGCGGCCTTGCTCTTCGGGTCGCGCATCCGGGCGACGTCGACTTCCAATGCCGGAAGGCGCCAGCCGGTGAGGGCGAGGTGCTTCGGCTTGAAGTTCAAAGCCCCATCGGCCGCCATCTCGTCTGCTTTACAACGAGCGAAGCCGATCTTCATCGGCTGCGCGTCAAGACATGCTTCACACCTGTCGCCGCCATGAGGCTCACCTACTTGCCACGCGACCTGTACGCGCTCGACGCCAATGACGACCCGGTGCGGGTCAAAGGCAATGTGGAGGCGGCGCAGCGGGGCACGACCAGCGGGCTCATCTATTTTCGCTTCGACAAACCGGCATTTGGCAGCGTCCTCTACTTCCAGAATCTGACAGCGCTGAACCCGTACTTCATTGCGACAGGGACCAAGCCAGTCGGAGTCGTCGGGGGTAAATGGCCCGAACTCGGCCTTCAGCTTCCAACTCCAGAGACACAGGAAGTCAGCGAGGAGAAACTGCTGGAGGCGGGTCAGGAATATACCCTTTCGGACGCGATCGTCGTGTTCCGTGATCGGGCTGGCGACAACGAACAGGAGATGGCGCGACAGTTCATTCAGATGCTGGGGATGGCCTACTCCGCCCTGGAGCCCATTCCGATCGAATATCACGATTGGGTTGGCCGCGCCGAGCGGACACTTCGCGACCTTGAATCCGCCGAACAGGCTCGCCGTAAGCAATATGGCGACCTTTATATGCTGCCGTACCCCGACGGAGAACATCCGGACGTGATGGTCCAGCTGGCTGTCGTTCATGCCTTGCAAGAGTACGCGATGTGGCGGGGGAAGCCCGTTCCGCTTCAGGCTGAATTGATGAAGGGCGTGACGCGCTTCTACGACCCGAAGGTGAAGACGCTTCGGCGCTACCTGCCGAACGTCGGCACGAAGCAGGGAAAAGACCCGGACGCGGTCGACAGCTGGTACCTTTATCACCCCATGCTAAATCTCGGCCGGCTGGCGCTGCGCGGAGACGAGCAGGCGAAGGAGCTTCTGCTGAAGTCGATCGAATACGGCATCGAGGCCGCGCACCACTTCAAATACGCGTGGCCGATCATGTACAAGATCGACGATTTTGCGATTATCACCAAGGCGCGTGGCGACGAGCGGTTTGGCCAGACCGACGTTGGCGGGATCTACGCCTATGTGATGCTGCAATGCTTC
>CBFGZJ010000126.1:0-5701 GCA_965653215.1 uncultured Sphingomonas sp.
ATGACAGCCGCGATGTCCCTGCGCTCGAGCAGCGCTGCCACCTGCGGGCTCGGCGCGGCCGAATCCGCCCCGTCGAAGAAGATGCGCTGGACCGCGGGACGGCAGCGTTCACGAACGAAATAGGTCTGGAAGTCGAGGACGCCCGAAGCGGTGTCGAGCCGTGTTCGCACCGGGTTATCGGACATCGGCAGCAGGGCCGCCGTGATACCGAGCGCCCGCGCAAGGTCATGAGTGACTTCGGTCAGCGATGAGCCCGCACGCAGCCTCCGCGTGCGCTCGACGTGCATTGCAAGGTCCTGGTCGCCGAGCTGGAACCAATCCTCCGCTCCGAGGCGCCGAATCGCGGCCATGAAGTTCCAGCTTTCGCCGCTCACGCCCCAGCCACGTTCGCGGTCCGCGAGACCCGAGAGCGTGTAAACCACCGTGTCGATATCGGGAGAGACATGGAGGCCGAGATGGTCAAAATCGTCCCCGGTGTTGATGATGACCGACAGCTGATCCGGAGGCAGGCAGTGCGACAGCCCGAACGCAAGCTTGGCGCCGCCCACGCCGCCACACAGGGCGATGACATGGCCTGAGATCGTCACCGGAACAGGTCCTGCTCAACGGGCCGCAGGAGAGCCGAAACTCCCGTTTCCTCTTCATCTGGCTCGTATGTTGCGCCCCGCACGATCGCGGCGGGGATGCCCTCCGCGGCTTCTCCCATTACGAGCGAAGCGGCGGCCGCGATTTCATCCGCTACGGCGATGATCGTCGCCTGAAGCTCGCGGCCGAACAGGTCGGTTTCGCCGCGCCGGTCGCGCAGCGGCTTCATTCCTGCAACACCGATTGCATGGCCGGTGGTGCCGAGCCGCCAGGCCCGTCCCAGGCTGTCGCTGATCACGACTGCGATCTGCGCTCCCGTGCGGGCCTGGAGAGCGTGACGAAGCTCTCTTGCGCTCGCATCTGGATCGACCGGCCACAGCAGCGCGACATCGCCGCGCGCTCCCTGCTCGACGTTGGATTGGTCGATCCCGGCATTCGCGAGCACATGACCGGTGCGATGGCGGGTAATCACGATCCCGGGCACTGCTCGCATGACTTCCGACGCTTCTCGCAGGATCAGTTCAGCCATCTCCGCCGGCTTCCCGCTAACACCAGCCAGCTCCTGCGCTTCCCGGCTTGCGGAGACAGCGTTCAACCTGATCGTCCGGCCCTCCGCCTTGGAAATGGCCTTCTGAGCGACGACCAGAACGTCACCATCGAGCAGCTGTTCGCCGCTCGCTTCCATTGCGGTGTGAATCAGGGTGGCAAGATCATCGCCGGCCTTGAACAGCGGGAGGCCCAGGACAGGAATAACCACCACGCTCGGCCGCGAACACGTGCTCATCAGTGCGGCGGATTGCCGGTTCGACGGCTGATGTCCATCTTATTCCTGCAGCAGCCGATCTTTCGGCTATGAACGGGCACAGCAAGGAGACTCGTGATGGCCGTGGTGGCGCTCGATCATGTAAACATCCGGACGTCCGACATGGCGGCGACGATTGCCTTCTATCGCGACCTTCTTGGACTTCGCGCGGCCATCGCGCCGGGCGCCCAGTCGATGGATCAGGGCTGCTGGATCCACGATCCGCAGGATCGGCCGATCGTCCATCTCGGTTCGGTGACTGCCACTTACCCAAGCGATGAGGCGGCGCCCTTCTCACCGGGGAGCGGCAGCGGCTCGGTTCATCACGTCGCCCTCGAGTGCGACGACTATGACGGAATGAAGCACGCGCTGGACGGCCGGATCATCAAGGAGTCCGACATTCCGTCAATCAAGCTTCGCCAGATCTTCGTTCATGACCCGAACGGAGTCATGATCGAGCTGAATTTCCGGGGCTGATCGTTAGAACGCTTTGGTCTGTCCGCCGTCCACCATCAGCGTCTGACCCGTGACATAGGCGGCAGCTTCGCTCGCCAGAAACACGGCGGCCGCGCCAATATCCTTTTCGCAGTCGCCGATCCGCCGCAGTGAAACCTTGTTGATCTGGGTGTTGTAGTCGTCCGGCGCATATTCTTTCCACATCTGGACTCCGGGCGAGTTGGCGAACGGGCAGAGGATGTTCACCCGCACGCCTTCGGGCCCCCATTCGCTCGCGGCCACCTTGGAGATCGCTCGAATCGCTTCCTTGGCCGCGACATAAGATCCTTGGGTCGGAATGGCGTCGAACGCCGCGCCGGACCCGAAGTTGATCACTGATCCCTTCGTTTTGACCAGGTGCGGGTAAGCTGCTCGCATCAATGTGAAGGTCGGCCAGAAGCCGGTGTCGAACGCGACGTCCATATCCTCGGCGATCAGCATCTGCCGCGAGGCCTGCGCGGCATTGACCAGGATATCGAGCTTGCCAAAGTGTGACAGGGCAGTGTCGACAATCTCCGGCAGCCGCGCGCGCTCCGCCAGATCGACTGCCATGAAATGAACATCGCCGCCGAGACCCCGAAGTTCAGC
This sequence comes from uncultured Sphingomonas sp., assembly GCA_965653215.1. Classification (GTDB taxonomy): domain Bacteria; phylum Pseudomonadota; class Alphaproteobacteria; order Sphingomonadales; family Sphingomonadaceae; genus Sphingomicrobium. The sequence goes on from CBFGZJ010000126.1 coordinate 2,471, forward strand.
CTCCGTTTCGCGGCCTAGCTCTTCCTCGCGGTGGACAATCAGCACTTGCGCTCCCGCCTTCACGAACGCGGTGGCGATACCTTTGGCGACCCCGCGAGCACCGCCGGTCACAATCGCTGCTTTATTGTTAAGCTGCATCAGTTCGTCTCCGCCAGATTTGAACGTTCGCTATTCAGGTAGTTCAGGAACCCAGGCGACGCCGTTGATGTGCGCTCCCCCGTCGGCGAAGATGGTGTTCCCGGTGACGTAGCGGGCATCTTCGCTCGCCAGGAAATAGGCGACCGCGCCGATATCCTGTTCGGGATCGCCCATTCGTCCCATCGGATTGGCGGCGGATGATGCCGCCGCGAGCTCCGGCTGCATTCCCGAGAAGCGCCGAAACGATGCGGATGCTGCCGCAGGGCAGATGATGTTGGCGCAGATGCCATGGCCTGCCCACTCCCGCGCGACGGTGCGAGTCAGGGTACGCAACGCTTCCTTGCTGGCATTGTAGCCGGCGGTTCCGATGTGAGCGTTCACGCCATTCAACGAACACACGTTGATGATCCGCCCCCATCCGCGAGCGCGCATGTGCGGAAGCGCTGCAACCATCGCCCATTTCGGGCCCCAGAAGTTCATCTTGAATTCCTGGTCGAACTGATCGTCCGGGATTTTTTCGACATGCGCGACCCCGGACCCGCGGTACGCATTGTTGACGAGAATATCGATGGTGCCGAAGTGATCGACGGAGCTGGCGATCATCCCTTCGACATCGCTCTGATTGGTTACATCGCAGCGGAAAAACTCTGCCTCCGCTCCGATTTCCTTGAGCTCAGCGGTCGCTTGTCGGCCCTTTTCCTCGTCGAAATCGGCTACCAGAACCGCTGCGCCTTCGCGGACAAAGCGCCGGGCGATGCCTTGGCCGATTCCATCCGCGGCACCGGTGATCACCGCGGTCCGGCCAGCCAGTCTTTTATCACTCATCACGTCGCCCTGACTTATGAATTTAGGAAAAATAGGCCCCGCCGTTGACCGTGACGATGCTTCCGGTGGCGAAGCTGCCGTCGTCGCCGGCCAGGAATGCCACCGCACCCGCGATCTCGTCGGGGCTAGCGAGCCGCTTCATCAGACTGTCCGCGGCAATTGCCTGCTTGGTTTCGGGCGGGAGCGTCGCATAGATCGGAGTTTCCGTCGCGCCCGGGTTCACCGCATTGACGCGGATTCCGCGATCGGCGAGCTCGCGCGCCATTGCTCGGGTCATGCCGAGCACCGCGGCTTTCGCAGCGCAATAGGGCACCGGACCGTCACCCTTCACCGCCGCGGTCGAGCCGATGTTGACGATTGCTCCGCCGGAGCCGGACTCCGCCATGATCCGGACTGCAGCGCGCGAGCAGCGAAATACTCCGTCCAGAGTGACTGCGAGCACCCGCGACCATCCCTCGTCGGAGCAGTGAATTGTCTGGTCGACAAAAATCGTCGGCTCCTCGCCGCGCTCTGTCTGGCCCTGCCGCTGGAACTGCGCCGCATAATAGCGGTCCATGCCATCGCCGGGCGCACTGCCGATCCCGGCATTGTTGACCAGCACGTCAACGCCCCCGAGCTTTGCCTTCACTTCCGCGAATGCGCGATCGACGGAACCGCTGTCGCTCACGTCGCAGGCCAGGCCGATGTGCGGGTCGCCGAGCACTGCACTGGCTGCGGACGCGTCGAGGTCGAGGACCGCCACCCTCGCGCCCTCGGCGGCGAGTCGTTGCGCGATGGCGGCGCCTATCCCTTGGGCACCGCCAGTGACGGCCGCGCGCTTGCCCTGGAGCCTTTCCACCGCGCTCAATCCTCGATTTGGGGACGCCAGGCGACCCCGTTGATGTGCCCACCACCGTCCACGAACAGCGTGTTGCCGGTCAGGTAGCCGCTGCCCTCGCTGGCCAGGAAGACTGCGACGGGCCCGATGTCCTCATAGGCATCGCCAATCCGGCCAGCGGGCACCTGTTGCAGAATTTGGGCGAGCATCTCCGGGTTGGCGGCGAAATAATCCTTTGCCTGCGGGCTCGCGGCGGACGGGCAGATCACGTTGCAGGTGATGCCGTGGCCGCCCCATTCGACCGCGGCTGTCCGTGTCAGCGCCCGCACTGCTTCCTTGCTCGCGTTGTAGGCGACGGTGAACATGTGCGCATTGACACCATTGAGCGACCCAAGGTTGATGATCCGGCCGAACTTCTGCTGCTTCATGACCGGCAGCGCTGCCCGCATCGCCCAGAACACCGCCCAATAGTTGAGATCGAGCGAGCCGCTCATCTCCTCGTCGGTGTGGTTTTCCAGGCGCTTGGGAAAGCTCGCGCCGGCATTGTTGACGAGGATGTCCAGGCGACCGAACCGCTCGACGGTGTTTTTGACCATCGCTTCGACTTCAGCGGCTTTCGTGACGTCGGTCGGTATGTAGAGCGAATCCACCCCATATGTGTCGCGGAGGTGAGCTGCTTCCGCTTCGCCCTGGTCCTTGCCGCGCTGCGCGATGACGATCTTTGCCCCGGCCTCGGCCAGCGCTCGGGCGATGCCCTGCCCGACACCTTGCCCGCCGCCCGTTACTAGTGCGACGCGCCCTTCAAGCGCCTTGCTCATCCATCCTCTCCTCAACCTTGTCTCGCCACGTCGGGTAATCGGTGTAGCCCCTGCGATCATCTTCTGCGCCGGTGTAGAAGGTGGCTCGGTCCGCCCGGGCGAGCGGCGCGCCGATGCGGAATCGCTCGACCAGGTCCGGATTAGCGATGAACAGATAGGCGAAGGACACCGCGTCCGCGCGCCCGTCCGCAATGACCTCTTCGGCTTTCTCCAAGGTGAGGCCCGCATTCTCGATGATCGGACCGGTCCAATTCGCCCGTACCAGCTCGAGGGAATCGAACCCGTCATTGGGGATATGGATCAGGTGGCAGTAGGCGAGGCCAAGTGGGTCGAGGGCGCGCAGCAGGGTTGCATAGGTTTCGGCGGGATCAGCATCGTTCATGCCGTTGAACTTCACGCCCGGGCAGATGCGGAAACCGACGCGACCCGGACCGATCGCGGCTGCCATCGCCTCCAGTGTCTCCACGACAAAGCGGATGCGATTTTCCGCCGCCCCGCCATATTGGTCGGTGCGCTCGTTGGTGTTCGATGACAGGAATTGCATCGGCAGATAGCCGCTGGCGCAATGCAGCTCGACCCCGTCCATGCCGGCGCGGCGGGCATTGCGAGCAGCGGCGACATATTCCGCGATAA
>CBFGZJ010000127.1:0-5624 GCA_965653215.1 uncultured Sphingomonas sp.
TCGGCGCGGCGGTGTTGATGCGGATGCGGAGCGAGCTCGCGCAGCAGCGGATCGAAGCCCGAATTCGGCGGGCGTTAAGCGAATGAACCACTGGCCCTTCGTGATTGCTGCCTACGCCGTCATGGTGCTTGGAGTGGGCGTCTTGCTGATCGGATCGTGGCGGAGGATGCGCCAGACGGAGGAGCAGGCGAACGCTTTGCGCGACCCGCGATGATCCGCCCGAAGCACCAAAGACTTGCGCTCGTCGGAGCCGCGGCGGTGGCCATTCTGGCCGCTGTCCTGCTGGCGATGTGGGGCCTGCGTGATCGCGCCGCCTACTTTTATACGCCATCGGACATTGTCGCGGGCACGGCGGTGTCCGATCGCGGGGTGCGGCTCGGCGGAATGGTCGAGCGCGGATCGTTGCAACAGTTGCCGGACGGTGTGACGGTCCGCTTCACCGTCACCGATGGACGGGCGACCACTCCAGTCGAGTTCCGCGGCATCCTGCCCGATCTGTTTCGTGAGGGCAGTGGTATGGTCGCCGAAGGTCGGCTCAATTCCAGCCGTACGTTCATCGCGGACAATATCCTCGCCAAGCATGATGAACGCTACATGCCGCCGCAGATGGGCGATCTACCCCAGACGAAGGCGGTGGAATGATCGCGGAAGTCGGGCTGGCCTCCCTGTGGCTGGCCGCTGCCCTGTCGATGCTGGTGTTCGGCCTGGGCGTATTTCGCTATCCCGCGGCATCGATCCGGCCGATCGCCGTGGCGCAGGGCGCGCTGACCCTGTTGTCTTTCCTGCTGCTGATCTGGGTGTTCCTGCAGACCGATTTGTCGGTGGAGTTGGTTGCGCGAAACAGCCACAGCGCCAAGCCGTTCATCTACAAGCTGGCCGGAACGTGGGGTAATCACGAGGGCTCGATGCTGCTCTGGGTGACGGTCCTCGCCAGTTCCGGGGCGGCTCTGGCGTTGTTCGAGCGCCGCCTGCCGCAAGCGACTCTCGTCGCCACGCTGATGGCGCAGGCAGCCATCGGGATCGGCTTTTATGCATTCCTGCTGCTGGCTTCCAATCCCTTCGCCAGGCTCGATCCGGCTCCGGTCGAGGGGCTGGGATTGAACCCGCTGCTGCAGGACCCTGGGCTCGCCTTCCATCCGCCGACCCTCTACCTCGGCTATGTCGGGCTGTCGGTGGCGTTCAGCCTTGCCGTCGGAGGGCTGCTCACACGGGAGATCGGGCCGCCGCTTGCCCGAGCCATGCGGCCGTGGGTGCTTGCCGCCTGGGTGCTGCTCACACTGGGGATCACGGCCGGCAGCTACTGGGCTTATTATGAGCTTGGCTGGGGCGGGTGGTGGTTCTGGGACCCGGTGGAAAATGCCTCGTTGATGCCTTGGCTTGCAGCAACGGCCCTGCTCCATTCCATCAATGTCCTGGCGGCCCGGGGCGGTCTTCGCACCTGGACCATCATGCTCGCGGTTCTCGCCTTTTCCATGTCGATGGTCGGCACGTTCCTCGTTCGCTCCGGCATATTGACGTCGGTTCACTCCTTCGCGGTCGATCCGGGCCGCGGGACTTTCATCCTCGTTCTGCTGGCGATCTATGTCGGTGGGGCAGTGGCGCTGTTTGCGTCACGCGCTGCAACGATCCGCGAAGGCGCGCCATTCTCGTTGGTCAGCCGCGAGGGGCTGTTGGTCGTCAATAATCTGCTGCTCAGCGTCATTCTCGGAATCGTGTTCATCGGCACGCTTTATCCGCTGCTCGCGGAGGCCCTGACTGGCGAGAAATTGTCGGTCGGACCGCCTTATTTCAATGCGGTTGCTGGTCCGCTCGCGCTGGTCCTGTTCGCCCTGATCGGCGTTGGACCGCTGTTGCGTTGGCGCCGGGATTCGCGGCCGCTTCTTCGCCGGGTAGGCATCCCGGCAGGCGTGGGAATGACGACATTGGCGGGTGTCTGGCTGGCGGCGCCCAGTTTCGGAATTCTGCCGCTTCTGGGGTTGAGCCTGGCCGCCGCGCTGGTTCCGGCAAGCCTCTCGCCGCTGTTCGCGCGCGACCTGCGGCGTGCACCGCTGGCTTTGTGGGGAATGGTCATCGCGCATCTCGGCGTGGCCGTCGCACTCGCGGGGATGGCGAGCGAGAGCGCCTTCTCGCGTGAGACGCTCGCTTCCGCGCGGGTCGGCGAGACGCTGACGGTTGGCCCCTGGTCGGTGCGGCTGGCCGGGATCGTTCCCGTTGCTGGTCCGAACTGGACCGCGATCGAGGCTCATTTACACGCCACGCGCGGCGGATCGGACCGAGAGCTTCGACCGCAGAGCCGCACGTTCAGCGATCCGCCGACGCAAACCAGCGAAGCGGCCATCAGCACGCTTTTCGATGGCCAGCTTTACACGGTCATCGGTAACGGCGACGCGGACGGCCGCTGGCAGTTACGCCTATGGTGGAAGCCGTTTGTGACGCTGATCTGGCTTGGCGGCGCGCTCATTGGTCTTGGCGGGCTGATCGCTTTGATCGGCCGTGTCCATCGCGACTGGTTTCGCGGAGAACGGTCATGACCCGCTGGTGGCGGTTCATCCCGGCCGTGCTTCTCGCATTGTTCGTGGCGGCCGCGGCTTGGCGGCTGACCGTGCCCCCTGATCCAACCATCCGCTCGCAAATGACCGGAAAGCCAGTCCCGCAGTTCAGCTTGCCACCCGCTGCGCCAGGAAAGGCCGGACTTCGGTCAGAGGACCTCGCGGATGGCAAGCCGAAGCTGTTGAACATTTTCGCGAGCTGGTGCCTGCCGTGCATCGATGAGATGCGGCAGCTGGGGCAGCTTCATCGCGGCGGCGTCCAGATCGAGGGTATTGCGATCCGCGACGCGCCCGATGATGTAAAGCGCTTCCTTGAACGCAACGGCGATCCCTTCACCCGCATCGGCGCCGATCCAGCCAGCCAGGTCCAGCTTGCGTTTGGCTCCTCCGGAGTTCCGGAGAGCTTCATCGTCGATGGCCGCGGCGTCATCCGGTTCCAGCATGTCGGTCCGATCACCGCCGCTGACCTCCCGCTAATCCGCGCCGAGCTGGAGAAGGCGCGGTGAAGCGTCTGATCTGGCTGCTGCTGCTCGTTGCGTCGCCCGCGCTCGCGGATTCGGCAATGCCGCCGGCGCAATGGGCCAATCGCCAGCTTCCGAATGCGCGCCAGGAGGCCGAGGCTCAGGCGCTGATGCAGACCCTGCGCTGCATCGTTTGTCAGGGCCAGTCGATTGCCGATAGCGACGCCGAATTGGCTGGGGACATGCGCGCCATGGTGCGCGAACGCATTGCACGCGGCGAGTCCCCTAACTCGATCAGGAAGTGGATGATCGAACGCTACGGCGCCTGGATCAGTTTCGTTCCGCCCGTTGAACCGCTGACCTGGCCGTTGTGGGCGGCGCCACTGGCGCTGGTCGCGGCTGGTGCGTGGCTTGCCCGCGGCCGACTGCGGAGAAAGGCCCGATGAGCAGCATCCTGATGCTTGTCGCGCTCGCAGCCATGGTCCTGGCGATGATCCACTGGGCCGGTGTGCAGGGAACCGGCTTTCGATTCGCCGCTGCTGCGCTGCTGGTCGGGTGCGGCTGTTACATGCTGCAGGGACGGCCGGGACTTGCGGGGTCACCCGCAGTTGGCGTGACTTCGCGGCCGCCGCAGCCGCTTTCGGCCCCGCGCCACGCCTTTTTCGGTGAGTTCAACAGCGCGGAACGCTGGCTGATCATCGCCGATAGTTACAGTCGCAGGGGCGACACGGAGAAGGCTGCCGGACTGCTTGGCTCAGCCGTCCGCCACGACCCTCGCAATGCCATCCTATGGACCGGGCTCGGTAATGCGCTGGTAGATCATGCTTCCGGACGGATGACTCCGGCAGCCGAGCTGGCGTTCAAGCGAGCGGCAGGGCTTGCCCCCAATCATCCGGGGCCCTTGTTTTTTCATGGTCTTGCGCTTGGCCGGTCCGGCGACAGGGAGGCCGCACTGACCTTGTGGCACGAGGCGCTCGAGCGGACACCTCCCGGTGCTCCATGGGCCAGTGGGCTGAGGGCCGCGCTGGCCCAAGCGGAGGATCCGGCACTCAGCGCAGAGCAGTAGAAGGAGCTGGCTCAAAAGGCAGCCCAAGCGCGTCGGCCACAGCCTTGTGGCGGACTTTCCCGGAATGGATATTGAGCCCTTCAGCGAGATAGGGGTCCGCTTGCAGTGCCTGCTCAGTCCCGAGATTGGCGAGCTTGAGCGCGAACGGCAGGGTGGCATTGTTCAAGGCAAACGCGGACGTTCGCGCGACCGCTCCAGGCATGTTGGTCACGCAATAGTGGATTACGCCGTCGACGGTGAACACTGGGTCTGCATGGGTTGTCGGACGGCTCGTCTCGAAGCAGCCGCCCTGATCGATGGCGATGTCGACGATCACGCTGCCCCGCTTCATCGTCCGGAGCATTTCACGGCTGACGAGCTTGGGAGCGGCGGCACCGGGAACGAGCACCGCTCCGATCACCAGATGCGCCTTGGATACTGCGGACGCGATCGCTGACTTCGACGCGTAGCTGGTCTTGATCTGACTGCCGAAATGCAGGTCCAACTCCGCCAGCCGGTCGTTGTTGATGTCGTAGATGGTGACGTCGGCACGTTGACCGACGGCGATCTGTGCGGCGTTGATCCCGGCGACTCCGCCACCGAGGATCGCAACCCGGGCAGGAGCGACACCTGGTACTCCACCGAGAAGCACTCCGCGGCCGCCTTGTTCCTTTTCCAGATAATGCGCTCCGACCTGGATCGACATCCGGCCCGCAACCTCGCTCATCGGCTTGAGCAGTGGTAGCACGCCCGCTTTTGAGGTCACTGTCTCATAGGCGATGGCAGTTGCACCGGTCCTCAACAGGGCTTCGGCGAGCGGCTTGTCGGCAGCCAGATGGAGATAGGTGAAGAGGACGTGCGTCGGCTCGAGCAATGCAACTTCTTGCGGCTGGGGTTCCTTGACCTTGATGATCAGGTCGGCGCTGGCGAACACCTCCTTGGCTGAAGGAACGATCGTGGCGCCCACCGCGCGGTAATCCTCATCCGTGAAGTCGATCCCCGCGCCTGCGTTGGTTTCGACGAACACCTCGTGTCCGGCGGCGACGAGGTCCTTGACCGACGGAGGGGTAAGACCCACCCGGTATTCGTGGACCTTGATCTCTTTCGGGACACCGATCCGCATGCTCATCCTCTCCAATCTGACAGGTGCAATCTATAAGGTGCGGGGGAGTGGTTGTCGCTGATTGCCGCTTCGAGAGTCCGGTGCTAGGGCGGCGCGCCGCCGCCGGCGAGGTCGAATGGTAAGGGGTTCGGGCATGCGTCATCATCGCTGCCTTTCAGAAAATCGCTTCACTGCATGAGCGTGACTGCCACCGGGGGTGCCGAGGCGGAGGCGCCCCAGCACATTGCTCACGGGCACGCCCAGGGCTCGCTGGCCAAGCTCGCGGTCGGAGCGATTGGGATCGTCTTCGGGGACATCGGAACGTCTCCAATCTATGCGTTCCGCGAAACCTTCGCCGGTCATCACCAGCTCGCACCCGACGCGCTTCACATCTACGGAGTGCTCAGCCTGATCTTCTGGTCGATGATGATCATCGTGACTCTGAAATATGTCACGATCATCATGCG
>CBFGZJ010000128.1:0-5624 GCA_965653215.1 uncultured Sphingomonas sp.
GGTTCGGCACCTGGTTCTGGGGCTGCGGGATGATTCCAAACCGCTGGGTCCCGAAGAGTACGGGTGCCAACTTCGATCTGCCGCCGCAACTGGCGCCGATCAAGCCGGTCCAGCAGCATGTGTCCGTGCTTTCCGGCTTCGACGTTTTGCTCGACGGAAAGAGCAATCAGCCGCACAATTCGGGGAACATAGGGCTTCGCACTGGCACTCCCGTGGATGCGTGGCCGCAAATCGAAGCACCCACCCTGGATGTGATCATCGCCGATGCGATTGGATCGGGCGCCTTCTTCCGCAGTCTCGACATCAGTGCTGATGGAAATCCGCGGACCAGTTTCTCCTACCGCAGCGGCAATGCGATGAACGCGAGCATTCCAAGTGCGGCGGAACTCTATCAGAAGATTTTTGGGCCGGACTTCCGCGACCCTAATGCCGCGGAGTTCAAGCCCGATCCCCGCTACATCGCGCGCCGCAGTGTTCTCTCTGGCGTGACGGAACAGCGTCGCAAACTGATCGGAAAGCTCGGCGCAAGCGACCGGGTGAGGGTCGACCAATATTTCACATCCATCCGCGAGGTCGAGAACAAGCTGGCGCTTCAGCTTGAAAAACCGCCCCGAGCGGAGGCGTGCTCAATTCCCAAGGCGCCGGGCGCTGTTCCTGTCAGTACCGACGTCGGGGAGCGGAAGATCGCTCACAAAGCAATGGCTGAACTGCTGGCGATGGCGCTCGCATGTAATCAGACGCGGGTGTTCAACCTGGTCTTTTCGACCGCAACGGCCGATCTTCGCAAGATTGGAGCGTCCACCGGCTACCATCAGGCCACCCACGAGGAGATGGTTGATCGAACGATCGGATATCAACCGACGGTCGACGACTTCTCTACGCGGAGCATGGAGGCATGGGCGGACTTCGTCACGATCATGGCGGCCATGAAGGAAGGCGATGGTACGCTTCTCGACAACATGCTGGTCCTCGCTCACTCCGACGTAAGCTACGCCAAGAGCCATGATGTAACCGGGATGCCGATCATGCTCGCTGGCCGCGCGGGTGGTAAGGTGAAGAGCGGAATCCATGTCGCCGGAAGCGGGGGAGCCGTGACCCGCGTCGGCATCACTGTTCAGCAGGTGATGGGCGTCGCTGCCGATGGATGGGGTACGCAATCGATGCATTCGACCAGGCCTCTTACCGAGCTGTTGACCTGATCAGTTCACGATCGATGGCGCTGCTGCTCCACTCGCCGGTACTCGGTCGGCGACATGCCCACCCACGAGCGGACGGCGGTGCGAAGGGCGTCCGAGTCACAATAATCAAGGCGTTCGGCAACGTCCTCGACGGGCAGGCTTGTCCGGCGGAGCAAGTCCAGCCCGATCTGCCGCCTGCAGTCGTCGCGGAGTTCATTGAACGAGGTGCCTGCATTCCGGAGGCGGCGGCGAAGGGTTACCCTGCCAAGTCCAAGCAAGTCGCTAAGCCTGTCGAGCGAGGGCAGGCGCTGTTCTTCCCTGAGCATCTGCAACATCGTCCCTCGTGCGCGCTCGGCGACGTGTTGCGGACTGTCCTGTTCACCGGTTTGGAGAATGAAGCTGAGGCTCGGCCTCGCCTCCATATCCTCGATCGACCGGATGACTGGCTCATCAAGAAGTCGCTCGGGGAATGTCATCGCCGTGTCTGGCGCATCGAGCAGGATCTCGAACGGGCGGGCTTCCTCAAGTGCCAATGGGCGGAGCTCCTCGCCAAATTCAAGAAGCATTGTCCCGCCGAGCGGCCGGCCAATCAGCCACCCGAAAATCTCATGGAACATCATGTGCCCATTCAGACCGACGATGAAGTTGAGTTCCTCATCATCTCCTCGGACTCCGATCAGTGCGACCCGCGCCAGTCCGTCTCGAACGGTAAGGTCCATATCGCCAAGACGTCCATCAACCGCTTCGAAGAATTCGCTTGCCCGAGTGATCGCCTCACGAAGAGTGCGACTGCCAATCAAGCAGTAGAACAGCAATCGCCAATCGCTTCCGCGGAACATCGGCTCTCCAGTTCGGGCGGCCTGGAGGTCGGCGGTAATGACGCTCGCTCGAGCGGAGAGTATCCGCAACTGGTCGGAGTCGAGCTGCGCGATGCCCTGCGACAGAAACTCATCGAGGTCCGCTCCGGCGCCAACCGCCACCAACGGCTCACGAACGTCACCGCCCTTTCGGCGGATCAGGTCGAGGAGTTGGCTGACGATGCACTCACCAGCAGCGCGGGCGGCAAGTTGGGGTGGGGTGATTTTTGTGGCGGTGGCCATGACCTGACATTTAATGACTTTTCAGAACCTTGGCGAGCAGTCGCGTGATTTGGAGCAGGATGATGGGAACGAGTTCAATTCGCGCTGCTGTGAGGGTCGCAACAGTCTCCCTCGTGGCAGGTGTTGCCGGCGTTGGCTCGGCTTCACAGCCGTCATCGATCGATTATCTGACTGCGCCCTTCAGCATTACTCGCATCCTTGACTGGGGCGAGCGGCCGGACTGGTCACCGGACGGGAAGCGGATCGCGTTCACCAAGTCCGATGTGCAGGACACCCATGCTTACGAAATTGATGTCACGAGCCGGAAGGTTCGCTGCCTGACCTGTCGCTGGGGCCCCCAAGGTCTGGTGACCCGCATCTACTATCTTCCGGACGGCAATTTCCTGATCCTGGGGCCGCGCCGCAAGGGGACAGCAGCCAAGGGGTTTGACGGAGAAATTTACTGGATGCCGGCATCGCTTGAGTCGCCGCCGCAGCCACTGGGCGCAACCGCGTTCGGCGAACTGGCGATCTCGCGCCGCGTGCAACCGTCGGGAGCAATTGCCCTCGCCTGGGGCACGAGTGCCGAGACGCCGCAGTTGATGATGGCCGAACTTGTCCGCAAGCGCGGGCGGGCGGAACTCGGCCCACGTAAGGTGGTCTACCGCGCTACTGTCCCGTACCGGCCGGATGGCCCAACCTTCCCGGAAACCTATAACTTCGCGAAGAACGATCGCGCCATTACGTTCTGGACGATCGAACCGGGGACCATGAACGGAGAGATGTACGAGGTCGACATCAACTCCGGAGCGGTGCGAAATTGGTCGCGCAATCCGGTGCACGATGAGACCCACCTGTTCCCCGATGAGCGATTTGGTCTGGAGGAATCGAACCGCGCATCCGATCCCAGTGGATCATTGCGGGGGGTCAGCAGTCTCCCGGCAATGGGCATCTCGGCGATCGGCGGATGGATCGGGGCGAAGGTCCCGTCTGCGAAGGAGCTTGCCGACTATGCCCCCTTTGGACCACTACGCGGCGCAGGCAGGCCATTCGATCTGTATGTCATCGCTCTTGATGGTTCAGGACGGCTGCGTCGGCTTACCGAGGTAAGCCATCTCGGCGGAAACGCTCATCAATCGGTTCCTGCGGCGGATGGGCGTCGGATCGCATTCGCACTCCAGGCTCCATCAACCGGTTCGCTCGTCAACCGCAGCGGCTTGTACATCGGCGAATTCGATCGGAGACCGGAGCGGAAGGTCGGCCAACGAAGGTGACAACCACCGCTTGTTGAGATTGGATGGTTACGCCGGAAGCAGTTCGATCGCCTGCACACGGACGCTGCTGGAGTCGGGTGTGATCGCACCGGCATGAGCGATGGTTGCGGGCACCATCGCAGTTCCGACGATTGTCCTGAGAAGGTCGCGCCGGCCGAGGATTGCCTGCATTGCTGCTTCAGAAATCAGGCGCCAGTTGCAGAAGCACGATCCCTTGGCCAACGCCGGCATCGGGAACATCCGCCGATCCGACCTGGGCCACAATCATTCTTCCACCTGGGTGCACAACCGGGTTGCCGTACTTCCACCGGCCATAGCGAACGATGTTCGTCATTCGTGTGTAACGCGGCCGTGCTGGATTGAGATCGAGCACGCACAGATCCATTCCGGCGGTGCGATCCTGAGCGCACTCGACGAGTGTTCGCTTGCCGTCCGGGAAGATGCCCTCGACCTCCGAAAACTGACCCGGCATGGTTGGATACCGAGTCACCTTCCGTGTCTTCAGGTCGACCGAAAGAACGTCGACGATCGGTTTTGTCTGGGATTGTTCGACGCGATAGCAGGGCAAAGTCAATGCGCGCTCGCCCGGCAAAAAGTCCTGAGGCTCCGCGAGGCAGTTCTTATGGGTGATGAGCTCGGCGACATTCGCCAGCCGCGCATTCCTACCGTCCGTGATCAGGCGGCCGGTCTTGATGGTCGTTGCGGCAGGGTCGCCAGCCTTGGCTGGGAGAGAGATTTCGCTCCAGGCAATCAAATTGCTGTCCCGACTGACTGCAATCCCTTCCCATACCGTGGTCTGCAGCGGCACCGGGGGACGGGAAGCGTCAGCATCCATCCAGAACAGCTCGATCCGGCCGTGACGCGTTTCCTCGCGTGTTTTCCCTGGCAGATGAGGACCAAGCAACAGATAGCTGCCGTCCTTGAGATAGTGGACGCGCAAATAACCCTCATTGGGAGCATGCGCTGTCAGGTTCCTGGTGCGTCCCGTCGCCAGATCATATTCGTACGCATCGCCGTAAGACTTGCCAATGAAGGCAATCTTCTTGCCATCTGGGGAGAAGACTGGCCGTTCACCAAATGCGGAGATCAAGCGGAACCCCGGAGGCATCTGATAAGTCGGATTGCCTGGCTCTGTCCCCAGCGGCATGGTTTCCGGGACTGAATCGCCGCGACTGACGAACTGCGCTTGGGCGTTCACTGGATTCCACAGTGCGCTGAGCGCGATCATCGCACCAACAAACGTTTTTTTCATCCGCCCCTCTATCGAACCCGGAACAATCCCTGCCGCTTATGGAGGCATGTCGGTTTTGCGATCCACTGCTGTTTTGTTCATGTGCCCGGGTATATTCGCACGGCGGCTTGACACTGTTGCGGCGCCAAGCCGACAAAGATCGTCCGGATGATTCCTGCGGTCACAATGGAGAGCGATATGATTGGCAATACGATGGTTGGTTCGAATAGACTCTCCGACGCAAAAGCTTTCTACGACGCGCTTCTGCCAGTCATCGGAGCGCAACCGATGATGGACCACTATAGTGGTGGGCGCTTTTACGGCGCTGGACTTGATAAGCCGATGTTTGCCGTAGTGGGCCCTTTCAACGGTGAACCGGCCAAGCCTGGCAACGGCACCATGGTCTCGTTCCAAGCCCAGAGCCGGGAGCAGGTCGACCAATTCCACGCGAAAGCGCTCGAATTAGGCGGCACCGATGAGGGTGCACCCGGCTTGCGCGGACCCGATCCGGATGGTTTCTATGGCGCCTACGTCCGGGATCTGGATGGCAACAAGCTATGTGTCTTCCGCTACGGACCTGCCTAACGCACCGGGTTCCCGTGAACCTATCTGGGTCACGGGGTAACCGGCCCAATCTTCGGCAGGCTCAGCGTCGTTGAGGCGCCGGTGCAACTGCAGCCCGTTTGTTCCAGGGAAGGACATTCGATGGCCGGTTTGGCTCATGTGAAAAACGATGCCGCGGTCGATGATCTTGTCAGGATCATCGAACGGGATGGCGCGGTAATTGTCGACGATTTTCTATCGCGTGAAGCTGTCGAGGAATTCAGACGCGACCTGCATCCATATCTGGATAGCTACGGTC
>CBFGZJ010000129.1:0-5524 GCA_965653215.1 uncultured Sphingomonas sp.
AGCAGCGACCGCCTTGGTCTTCGAAGCATAGGGAAGGCCGGTTTGCTCGACGACCGGAAGCGCATCCATGTCCGCACGGATGAGCACGACTGGACCGGGCCCGTTCTCGAGAACCGCGACGATGCCGGTCTTTCCGACTTTCTCCGTCACCTTGAACCCAAGCTTCCGCGTTTCGCTCGCGAGGATTGCGGAAGTCCGAACTTCCTGCATGGAAAGTTCCGGATGCTGATGCAGGTCGCGGTAAATCGCCAGCAAATCAGGAAGGTCGGCTCTGATCGCCGGCGCCAGACTTGCGGCATTCGCTGGGACGGACAAGGTCACGGCGGCGATCCACCAAAGAAAGGTTTTCAACCTGAACTCCGTTTGGCTGCCACAGGGCGGGGGGCTGGCGCAAGTGAAGCTAGCGGGCAGGCACCAGCTCAAGGACATCAACCAGGGATTCGAACTTGGGTGAGGGCATCACCAGGCGCCAGCGATTGGGACCGATCCGCTCGACATAACCGATGATATCGCGTTCAGGATCGCGGCCATATTGCATCGCGCGTCGCTCGTCAGCCAGCACCAATGTTCCAAGGAAGACTTGCCGGAGCTGGTCGCCGGGGAAGATCAGTCCGACCTGGCGTTGCGATCCGCTCAGTTTCGCAAAGCCCTGCACGTCCTGTTCCTGCCGGATGCGGCAGCGAAACGCCGGATAGCTCACGAAATTGAGCAGGCCAGCCGACCTCGCGCCGACTTTGATGGTGCGGCAGCGATACGTTCCGTTGGGAATGGAACCTCCCCCGAGCGCCGCGTCCGGCTGAAGCAGGACGCCTTCGCGCTCAAGATCCGCTGAATGCCCTCCAGCGCGAGCAGCGGAGAGAGCCTTCATCCAGGCCCCACGCCAGTCCCGCAGCCGTTCGCGATCCTGATCGGTGGCGACCGAACGCCATTGCGCAGCCCCGCCGCCAGCGACCGATCCCCCTCCCCCAGCAGATGCGCAACCAGCGAGCAGGGCGACTGCCGCAATCAGGATCGGAAGGCGGGCGGTTCGGTTCATTGTGCAGTCCAGCCGCCATCCATGCTGAGGTTGGCGCCGGTGATCGAGGCGGCTGAATCGGTGCACAGGAACAAGGCGAACTCGGCAACCTGCTCGGGAGTGACAAACTGCTTGGTCGGCTGTGCGGACAGCAGCACATCGTTGAGCACCTGCTCGCGCGTCATTCCCCGCGTCTTCATCGTGTCGGGGATCTGCTTTTCGACCAGCGGAGTCCACACATAACCTGGTGAGATGCAGTTGACCGTGATCCCCGCTGTCGCCGTCTCCAGCGCAATCGTCTTCGTCAGTCCGGCAATGCCATGCTTCGCCATGACATAGGCGCTCTTGTTCGGACTGGCCGTGAGCGAATGGGCGGATGCGGTCGAGATGATCCGGCCCCACCCCTTGGCTTTCATCCG
Organism: uncultured Sphingomonas sp.; assembly: GCA_965653215.1. Taxonomy (GTDB): domain Bacteria; phylum Pseudomonadota; class Alphaproteobacteria; order Sphingomonadales; family Sphingomonadaceae; genus Sphingomicrobium. Next base: position 1,435 of record CBFGZJ010000129.1, read on the forward strand.
CGGAACAGCGGCCTTCATCATGTACCAGGCGGAGTTGAGATTGATCCGGATCACCGCCTCGAACTTGTCGTCCGGAAATTCCTCAATCCTCGCGACGTGCTGAATCCCGGCGTTGTTGACGATGATGTCCGGCCCGCCAAGCTCGGCTTCGCAACGGGCAACCATGGCCGTGATCTCCTCCGGCCGTTCCATGTTCGCAGGGTCATAAAGAGCAGGAGCTCCGCTCGCCTGCTCGATGCCCTTGCGCTCCTGCTCGATCTGGTCCGCTTCGCCGAAGCCATTGATCATGACGCTTGCGCCTTCGCCGGCCAGTGCCTTTGCAATCGCCAACCCGATCCCGGAAGTAGAGCCAGTAACGATCGCAGACTTGCCCTTGAGGAACATCGCGCTTCCCTTTTGTGGAGATGGGGCGTTGATCGCCGCAGCAGCCGGGTTTTGCAACCGTAACGGCTCTTGGGCATTGGACGCGAAGGAGGCTGCACCATGCGATTAGGCGACGAAGACCCCAGTTCGCATTTCCAGGACCGTACTGGGCAGGGCGGCGGCGGGCTCAACCTTGGCGGGGGAGCGGGCATGATCCTCGGCCTGGTTGCCAGCCGGTTCGGGATCGTCGGAGTGCTGGTCCTCCTGCTTGGCTATTGCGTCCTGTCCAGCTTGGGTGGCGGCGGTGGCCTACTGACCGGTCCGGGCCAGCAGGCCACGTCGGGCAAGTCGACCCTCGATCCGGCGCTGCGCGATGTGATGCTGCGCGTGCTTGGTTCGACTGAGCGGAGGTGGAGCGACATCTTCGCCGCAAACGGACAGCAGTACCGTCCGACCACGCTCGTCTTCTATTCGGGCGGAAGCCAATCCGGCTGCGGCGCAGCCCAGGCTGCGATGGGTCCGTTTTACTGCCCGACCGATCAAAGCATCTACCTCGATACCGGCTTCTTCAACGAGCTGTCGCAGCGGTACGGCGCTCCCGGTGATTTCGCGATGGCGTATGTGATCGCCCACGAGGTCGGCCACCATGTCCAGCATCTGCTTGGCACGCTCGATCGATCGCAGGAACTTCAGTCCCGCGCCAGCCGGACTGAGGGCAATGCCGTCCAGGTCAAGGTCGAGCTTCAGGCTGATTGTTTTGCCGGTGTGTGGGCTGCCCGAGACCAGAACCTGCTTGAGGCTGGCGACATCGAAGAGGGCTTGAGAGCCGCGGAAGCGATCGGCGACGATGCCCTCCAGCGACAGAGTCAGGGCGTTGTCGTTCCGGAAAGCTTCACTCACGGAAGTTCGGCCCAGCGGATGCAGGCGCTCCAGACCGGACTGCGGACCGGCGATCCTGCGGCTTGCGCCACCATTTGACCGTCACAAGAAAGCCCGGCCGTTTCCGGCCGGGCTTTCCGAGCTATTACTGAAGCAATCTAGCGGTAGGTGCCCGAGAAGCTCCGGTTGAGAATTCCGGGACCGGCACTGCCCTGGTCTTCCCGCTCGAACAGAGCGCGTTCGCGATCATCGTCGCGCCACTGCTGCCTGGCCTTCTCGGCAGTCGTGTTGAGGATCACGCGATCGCCTTCAACCCGCTCGACCAGTGTGCACATCAGCGAGTGATGACGGCCGCTCGGATCGTCGCCCTTGGTCAGGATGATCCGATCGCCGGAAACCCGGTCGACCTTGCCGACATGCTCGTCGTCATTTCCGACAACCTCCATGTGATCGCGCACCTGGCTGAGCATCTGGCGCTTGGTCTGGCGATTGCCGCGCCATGTCGAGAACTCATCCTCGAACCGTGACTGGTTCTCGCGGCGATAGTCATCATAGTCCTGATCCAGGGACTCGATCTGTCGCTGCCGCCATTCGTGATAGTGCGGGTCGTGACGGCCGGACGTGAACCGGCCCGCGCCACGCTCGGCCTCATACTCTTCTGCGCTGCTGCGGTAGCCGGGCGAGGTTCCGCCATAATAGCGGTCCTGCCAGCTGTCCGATCGCCCGACGTCGCCGGAGAATGGGCGATAATCGCCGCCGCCGGTCGACGAATAATCACGGCGGCCGAACTGTTCGCGGCGCTGGTCGAACTGCGATGAGCCAGCGCCACCGGCCCAGCCACCTTCACGACCTTCGGCATAACGCGGCCCTGAACTGAACCCACCGGACTCGCCGCCGCCGCGCCGGTAGCCGCGGCCATAATCGCGCTCGGCGTCCCGTCCGCGTCCATAGCTCTGGCCGCCGCCGAACCGGCCATGGTCGTCCTCCTGACGGCCCCAGCTTGAGCGGCCGCGATAATCACCGGGCTCGTCTTCGCGGTAGCGATCCATATTGTCACGCTGGCGTCGGCGGTCTGCTTCCTCATCGCCGAACCAGCTGGCGATCTCATCGCCTGCCCGCTCGAAGAACCCGCGGTCGCGGTCTTCATTCTCCGAACTACCGCCTCTCCAGCGGTCCGAGCCTTGCCGTCCTCGGGCCTCGCCTTCGCGCCACCCGCGGCGCTGATCGTATCGGTTGTACGCCATCGTTACCTCCACATGATTTGGTCGGGCGAAGCCGCCCATCAGGTAGAAATTTCAACGATTTCGGCGTCTCGCCGTTCCGACGATCGACCCAGCCGGAGCCGGGACGTTTCGCTGACAAGCGGAGTTGCGCGGGCCCGAAGGCGCGGCTATGGAACCGCCAGCCGAGGCGCGGGGCTGTAGCTCAGATGGGAGAGCGCTGCAATCGCACTGCAGAGGTCAGGGGTTCGATTCCCCTCAGCTCCACCAGCCGCCGATGTTCAAACTGAACGCGGGGTGCGCCCGACAAGAGCCACCCCGCGCAGTTCTTCAATTCTCGTCAGCCGTTAACCGAATGCTTCAGCTGGCTGACCTCGTCATGGCCCTGCCGAACCGACTGATAAGCCCGTTCGAGCGTTGCCCGGCTTTCCGGTGACAATTCCGTCCCAGACAATGCGCCCTCGAACTTGCCTTTGAGATAGTCTTCGCCACGCTCGACTTCGTTGATGATCGCGGTTTCATCACGGCCGGTGACCGCCGCCTTGATGTCGAGAAAGCGCTGGTGCGTCTTCCCCAGCACTGAGCCGGAGTCACGCGCATCTCCGCCGAGACGGGCGACCTCAGCGCGGAGGTCTTCGACAACCCGTTCCCGCCGTTGGGCCCAGTCCCGGAACCGCTGCTGAAGAGCAGGATTCTCGATATTGTCTGCTGCGTCCTGGAAGCCAGTCACGCTGTCGATCAGCGTCGCCGTGAGGGTGTTCAGGGTTTCGATTTCGTCGCTTCTGCCAAGCATATCTCGTCCTCGTCTTTGGGGGAGCCCGCTGAACGCACCGACAGGGCCGAGGTTGCTCGATAAGCGCTGGAACTCACTGGAGAATCGGCGATGTGATGGTTGGCCGCCAATGGCAGCCTCGAATGCTCAGCCGGGCACCGACCAGGCGAGGACATAGGCTCCGTTCGACCGAATGGCCGACGGATTGTCGACGAGGGCGCATTCGCCCGGCTTGATCTCGACTCCGGCAACCTCGGCCGGTGCGTCGATTGGCAGGAGCTGAATGTCACGAGCTGACGGAAGCGGAGGGGCGGAGCCGGCGCACCAGGCGACGCCGAAGTGTGGTCCTTCGATAAGGATTTGAGTATGCGTGGGATCGATCAGGCGATCCGCGGGATGATGGTGGGGGCGCGGCTCAACCACGTCGCGCGACTCCGCGAGGTGGAGTTCCCGCGGCCGGCCGTAGTCATAGAGGCGGTAGGTGAGATCGACCGCTTGCTGGATTTCGAGAACGGTGAGGCCCGGCCCAAGCGCATGTACCGTCCCAGCCGGGTTGTAGATGAACTGGAACGGCTTTGCGGGACGCCAATCGATCATGGATTCGATGCTGCCATCCTCCGCCGCTTCGATCAGCGCTGAGGCGTCAATCGCCTTGAGCGTCCCGATGCCGAGTTCCGCGCCCGGCTCGGTAGAGAGGATGATCCAGCACTCATCCTTGCCGCGCGGATAGCCCCGCTGGCGGGCAGTCGCGTCGTCCGGGTGAACCTGGATCGACAGCCGCTCCGACGTGAACAGATACTTCGCCATCACGTCGAGTGGATGATCTTCCGGCGGTTCGAACCAGATTTCGCCGACC
>CBFGZJ010000130.1:0-5506 GCA_965653215.1 uncultured Sphingomonas sp.
CGATCTCCACGTTTGGGATGGATTGAACCACTGCTTTTACGGCGATGACAAAATCCCGGAATCTCAGGAGGCATTCGAGGTGATGGCTCGCTTCTTCAATCGTCATCTTGGTCGCTAAGCAGCGTCCAACCGCTAGGGCACTGGTCTAACGTCGGATAACGCCGCTTTCCACCCAAGCCTGCCGTCCAACTCCGAACCAAAGCAAAGACCGGGTTGTAGCTGCGCTGCTCCCAATTCCTATCAATCCAGCCTTGTAGTTTCTTCATCTGATCCCCTCGCAGGCCGAAGCTAAGACGCGTCCGCGAATGTCTGCAATGGGTAGAAAGCGGACGGGCAATTAACCAATTGACTTGCTCATGTGCACAGCAACCGCGTCTCCCATGGGCTCCTCACGCTCGATGCGGTAACCCAGCGACTGATAAATCGAAATGTTCTCTTGAAATCGCTTATTCGTGTAAAGGCGAACCCGCTGCCGCGCTGTGTCTCGCGCGAGTAGTTCGGCTTGCTGGATGAGTCTGCGCCCGACCCCTTTGCGCTGCAAAGGCGGCGCGACCGCCACGTTTTCGATCAGCACCGCGACATCTTCGAACACTAGGTGAATCAACCCGGCGAGGACCCCATCTATAAACGCCAACTCGAACCGGTCTCTAGCTAATGCGGCATTGTAGTTGACCGTCATTGGTCGAGGTTCGCGCCCGATGAGTGGCACCCATTTTGCATATGCCGCGCGGGTAAGTTCACTTATCGCGTCGGCATCATCTGGACACCCCTGTCTTAACTGCACGGTAGGATCATGCATCGATCAACGATAAACCATGGGCTAATGTCCGCAATGGGTCGAAAGCGGACGTAAGAGCCAAGCCAGACGAACGTCGGCTTCGGAATCGTTCCGAGCGGCTCTGAACTACCGAGATGGGCGCAAAGCGGCCGTTTGATCGAAAGTCCGCAGTTCTCGCCCATTTGTTCATCAGGGTAGGCGCATTGCTTGCTCCGGCTGCAAGGCAACTCCCAAAGCAGTACCGTGCGGCAGTCATTGCTGGCGCACCAGCTTGCGAAGGGCTGATTGCCATCCCGGTAGATGCGGGATCCGGTGGACCGATGGATCACGTCTCCGGATCAGCTCGGTTCGGCTAAGCTGCGTGAGTCGCTCCCAATTTTCTTCGAAAACGTAAAGCGCATTGCCGTACTCGAGATTTTCAAGTGCTATCAGGCGGTTTCCGAACCTCGCTCCAAAGTAACGAGCGAACCTACCCGTGCCGACGATGAAGCCGTCGTGATCGAGCCGATCGAGCAGGCGGAGCCGTTCGGCGGCCACCTTCAATCGTTCGGCATCAGTCTCTTTCCGGCTCGCGAGACGGTCCAGGACCCGCTCTGCCGAACCCGGGGGTAGCAGTTCCCAGTCCACATGCTGAATCCGTGCGAACTGCTCATCGCTCAGGTCGGCGTCATGAACGTGAGCATCACCGACTGCTTCATTCAGCAATCGCAGTTTAAACTGGAGATCGGTCGGAAATGTTGCGCTACGCTTATCCAACGCTTCATCAATCCGGAACCGGACCAGTGCGCCGTCCACCAAATGCTCGAGCACTGCTGCCGATATCGTAAGCAGCTTTGCCGGATGATGGTTGACCGGATAGGCGTCGATCTCGCGGCTTACGAGATGGTAGCTGCCGCTGTTCCAGCTTGGCGCCCAAGTCGAGATCTCGCGCTTTTCTTTGGGAAGGTCCCGGCGGGTTTCTTTCCATCCATCGAGATTGCGCCGCGCGTGCTGGCCGCAGGACGGCGGTGGAGGTGCGGGGTCGCACGTCGTGATCCTGTCGTCCGTCAGGCGCAGACCGACTCCACTGTATTTGTCGATGTCGTCAGTAGTGACGGTAAGGACCGCCGCAACCACGACACGATCGCCGCTGACGCGCTCCACTTCGCGCTGGACTGCTTTGGACAGCTTCACGGTTCGATTCGTCACTTTTCATCCTCCTCGCCGCTGCGGTTCAGAATGCCGGGGTAGAACCTGTCCTCGAGCCGTTTGTGGTACCTGTCGGGCAGGGGCTCATTGATCCGGTCATAGAGTTCAACGGACCTCTTCCAGTTGGTTGCTAGGGAGTTCAGCAAATCAGGATGGGCCTTCTTATTCTTCGCATCGCGATATTTATTCGCGAAGAATGACACCTCCTTCTGCTGATCGTCCCGCAACTCGAGCATCCGGTCCCAGCGCTTCTTTTCCTGGGCCGTGATGGGGCCCTCATACCGCACCTCGGCCCTGTGCATGTCGAGGATGACATCATCCGGGTGGGGAACCGGCACTGGCTCGGGCAGCCCATGACGACGCGCATGCTCAATCGCCTGCTCCCAGCTGACCTTGTACTCGCAGGCGGTCTCGAACAGGCTGGAACGCTGCTGGCGATCCTCCTCCTCAAGCCGGCGCACCAGCTCCGCCATGGTTGCTTGGGCGAGCCGGTTTCCCTTCATGGCAGAGACGCCCAACGAGCGGAACACGGCCTTGATGACCGGAAGCTGGACGACCTTCTCGCCCTCGCGAATGGTGACCGTGCGATAGGCCTCTTCGAGCAGCATCTGGTTCGCGTACTCCGAGGCGGGCCTCGGGCCGCTCGACAGGTGCACCGGCGCCTCCGGGTCGGCGTCGGCCCAGGCCGCCGTGGTCGCCCTTGGGATTGCCTGATTTTCCCTTCTGGAACCGGTGCTCGGCCGGCGGCTTCCCGTATCCAATCTCGTAGCTGGCAGGGAGATTGTCGCCGGATCCCTCTTCGCGCCTGTCATCAGTAGGCCTCATCGCAGGCTTGCTCATTCTGCAGCCTCCAGATGAAGCGCGGATCGCTCGTCAGCGACATCGTCGAACATCGCACCGGTAGCTCCGAGCTTTGCTCGTTTGCCGCTATATTTCTCCCATCGACGGATGATGGTGTCGCAATAGACCGGATCAAACTCGATCAGCCTTGCCGAACGGCCCGTCTTTTCGGCGGCAATCAGCGTCGATCCCGAGCCGCCGAACCCGTCGAGGACGATCTCTCCGCGGCGGGAGCAATCCCGGATTGCATCAGCGATGAGCGCGACCGGCTTAACGGTCGGATGCATCGCCAGCTCCTCGGAGCGATTGCTGCCGATCGAGCTGATTCCGGCATAATCCCAGACATTGGTGCGATAGCGGCCGGTCTCCCCAAGGCCGAAGCTGTTGGTGTGCTCGGCCGTGCCCTGCTTAAAGACGAAAACCAGCTCATGCTTGGAACGGTAGAAGGCGCCCATGCCGCCGTTGGTCTTGTTCCAGACGACTAGGTTCTTGAGTTCCGTGAACGAAGTTTCGCCGGCGGCAAGCAGCTCGCCCATGTGGCGCCAGTCCATGCAGACGAAAGCGATGGCGCCATCGCGCATGACACGGGCGATGTTACCGAGCGTCTCAGCAAGAAAACCAGTGAACTGCGCCCCGCTCATTTCGCCGGAGGCGAAGGCGAATTCACGATGCTTGATGGCACCCAGCCCACAGACATTCCCCTCGATGGCCACGTTATATGGCGGATCGGTGAACACCAGGTCAGCTCGCTCGCCGCCCATCAGCCGGTCCATGTCGGCAGCGCTTCGGGTGTCGCCGCACAGCAGCCGATGGCGGCCCAGTAACCAGAGATCGCCCAGGCGGGAGACTGATTGACCGTTTATGTCGGGTACGACGTCTTCGGCAGCATCACTACCGTCCGGGTCGGCTTCACCGGCCTCGTCTAGCACCAGGTCAATCTCCGCCAGGCTGAAGCCGGTCAGCTCGACGTCGAACTCTAGGTCCACCAGTGCCTGAAGTTCGATCGCGAGGATCTCCTTGTCCCAGCCTGCATTGAGCGCGAGCTTGTTGTCGGCGAGGACGTAAGCACGGCGCTCCGCTTCCGAGAGATGGGAAAGCGCCAGGGTTGGCACCTTCGTTCTGCCGAGAAGCTTTGCCGCTTCGACTCTCCCGTGGCCGGCAATGATTTCACCATCGTCGGACACGAGCACCGGGTTGGTGAACCCGAAGCGTTCGATCGAAGCAGCAATCTGCTTGAGCTGCTTTCTCGAATGCGTGCGCGCGTTGCGCGAGTACGGCCGCAGAGATGCAATCTCCCGCTCGACCAGTTGCTGGGCCCCCATGATTCTCCACCCTCCCCGTGAACGAAGTCGTAATACTACACTGAACGCTTGCTTTTGTCAACGGCAGGCGTATGCGTGTGTGCTACTAAGTTGAACGGGGTCGAATGTGAGCTTCGCCAAGCGGCTGCACGAGCTCCGCATCGCCAATCGCCTGTCACTGCAGGACGTGGCCGACCGGATCGGCATCTCGAAGGCGCATGTCTGGAACCTCGAAAAGGGGCTTTCCGACAATCCGTCGATGGAGCTGGTCCTGAAGCTGGCGGAGCTGTTCCGGGTTCGGGTCGCCGATCTTGTCGGCGAGAATCCCGACGCGCCGAATGAGGACCCGGCAATGGTTGCCATGTTCCGCGACCTAAAGAAGTTGGATGAGCGGGACCGTGAAACGATTGCGGCGCTGATGGAGCAGATGAAGCGGCGCCGGGACAAGGCGCCCGATTGAGAATCGACCGGCTCGATCTCGACGGCCTCGGCTCGCCCACGGCTCTCGCGGCGAAGATCCATGAGCTGGAGCCGCAGCTTCCGACCAAGGTGCCGGTCGAGGAGCTTTGCCGGCATCTCGACATCGCGTCGATCGGCGATCTTGAGACCGACGGGTTCGAAGCCGCCATCATCATGGATGAATTCAAGGCCAGCGGTGCGATTCTCGTGGCGAAGGGCAGATCAGATGAGCGGCGACGCTACTCGGTCGCGCATGAACTGGGTCACTTTCTGATTCCGGCACACCGACCATCGAGCACTTCCTCCTTCCAATGCTCACTAGCCGATCTCCATCTCCTCGATCCAAAAGACCGCGACAGGCGAAAGCGCATCGAGGCTGAAGCGAATCGGTTCGCTGCGCACCTGCTGATGCCGCCAGGCGAGGTCAGGGCGCGCATTCGCCAGACGGCCTCCAGCTTGGAAACCATCATCGCGATGGCCCGCGAATTCGGCGTCAGCAAGGAAGCCATGGCACGCGCCTGGGTTGATGCACACCGTGAGCCCGTCGCCGTTGTTCTCGCGCACCGCGGCCGCATTGTTCGCCGTTATCGGAACGAGGACTTTCCTTGGCTGCCTGACTGGAACGGACGGCTTCCGGACGACTGCCTGGCTGCGGAGATGAAACCTCCGCCGGGCGCCTACTCGCCGGTCGAGGAGGTCGAGCCAACCGTCTGGTTATCGGAGCGCGACGTAGAGCGCGTGCTCAGTCTCACCGAGCAGGTGCTTGGTCAGCGCGACGGCTACGCGCTCATCCTCCTCCAGGCTGAGCTCGACGACGACAGCGACATCTAGTCCAGATCATCGGCTGATCGCGTCGCGTTTTCCTTCCCTGCTCGGACACGAGAAATTTGCTGTTCGCCGAACACAGCTTCGCTGTTCCCAAGCTCAAAATTCCCTGTTC
>CBFGZJ010000131.1:0-5490 GCA_965653215.1 uncultured Sphingomonas sp.
AAAAACTTTGTCCGCGATTTCTTCATTACGCGCGGAGGTCGTGGAGAGTCCCATGTGCTCGGACTCAACCCAATCGAGATATGCTTTGATCGATGCAGCTGTTGCCCCGGAGTGCAGGGATGTGAACACCTGGAACGCGTAAGCGTCATATTCGTCGGCAGCTTCTGTAATCCCAGCTACGCCGATGGGATCCCACTCATTCAGGAAGATGCGCTTTATCTCCTCCAGTTCCGGGATCATGCGGGCCTCGTCACAGCGGAATGTTGTCGTGCTTCTTCCACGGATTCTCCAGTTGCTTGTTGCGCAGTTTGCGTAGCCCCAGCGCGACGCGCCGACGCGTCGAGTGCGGCATGATCACTTCGTCGATGAAGCCCTTCGACGCGGCGACGAACGGGTTGGCGAAACGTGTTTCATATTCGGCCGTGCGCTCGGCAATCTCTTCCGGAGTCTTGCCGCGGAAGATGATCTCGACCGCGCCCTTGGCACCCATCACCGCGATCTCAGCGGTCGGCCACGCATAGTTGAGGTCGCCGCGAAGATGCTTGGACGACATAACGTCGTAAGCGCCGCCGTAGGCCTTGCGGGTGATCACGGTGATCTTGGGCACGGTCGCCTCGGCATAGGCGAACAGCAGCTTGGCGCCGTGCTTGATGATGCCGTTATGCTCCTGCGCGACGCCGGGGAGGAAGCCGGGGACGTCGACAAAAGTCAGGATCGGGATTTCGAACGCGTCGCAGAAGCGGACGAACCGTCCGGCCTTCTTCGAAGAGTTGATGTCGAGCACGCCCGCCAGCACCATCGGCTGGTTGGCGACGACCCCGACCGTCTGCCCCTCGATCCGGCAGAAGCCGATGATGATATTGCCGGCATGGGCGGGCTGAAGCTCGAAGAAGTCGCCATCGTCGGCGACCTTCCGGATCAGCTCATGCATGTCGTAGGGCTGGTTGGCGCTTGGCGGGACGAGCGTGTCGAGGCTGTCCTCGACCCGGTCCCACGGGTCCTCGGTCGGGCGCACCGGCGCGGATTCGCGGTTCGACAGCGGCAGGAAATCGAAGAATTCGCGGGTGGCGAGCAGGGCGTCGATGTCATTTTCGAACGCCACGTCGGCCACTCCCGACTTGGTGGTGTGAGTGACCGCTCCGCCAAGCTCTTCCTGGGTGACGACCTCGTTGGTGACGGTCTTCACCACGTCCGGACCGGTCACGAACATATAGGAGGAGTCCTTCACCATGAAGATAAAGTCGGTCATCGCCGGCGAGTAGACCGCACCACCCGCGCACGGACCCATGATCAGGCTGACCTGCGGGATGACTCCGCTGGCGTTGACGTTGCGCTGGAACACCTCGGCATAGCCGGCGAGGCTTGCGACGCCTTCCTGGATTCGCGCGCCGCCGGAATCGTTAAGGCCGATCACCGGGGCACCCACCTTCATCGCCGCGTCCATGATCTTGCAGATCTTCTGGGCATGACGTTCCGACAGGGAGCCGCCGAAGACGGTGAAATCCTGCGCGAACACATAGACGAGCCGGCCGTTGATCGTCCCCGATCCGGTCACCACGCCATCGCCAGGAAACTTCTGAGTCTCCATGCCGAAATCCGAGCAATTGTGCTCGACGAACATGTCGACTTCCTCGAAGCTACCCGGATCGAGGAGCACGGACAGCCGTTCGCGCGCGGTCAGGCGGCCCTTCGCATGCTGCGCATCGATGCGCTTTTCGCCCCCGCCAAGCCGGGCTTGTTCGCGGCGTTGTTCTAGCATGTCGACCTGAAGCATCGGGAATTCCTCCTCATTGCCTCCTTTCAGAGGGTTGCGGCGATGGCAAATGTGATTTTGCGGAATTGCGTGTCGTCATTTTGCGGAATAATGCGCGAGGGATGATCCCGCCCGCCCGTCGCCGAATCTTCGCCGGTCATCAGCTGCGGCGGCTGCGCAAGCGGCTTGGGCTAAACCAGACGGTGGTGGCGCAGCGGCTGAGCATCTCGGTCAGCTATCTTTCGCAGATCGAAAATGACGATCGGCCGATTACTGGATCAGTGCTGATGGCGCTGGCCCGGGCCTTCCCGCACGATCTCGCGGATTTCGAAGCGGAGGACCACACGGAGCTGCTGGTTGCGGCGATGGAGGCGGGGACCGACCATCTTGTGCCGCAGGATCAGCTATCCAGCGAAAGCATCGAGCGCGGAATCAAGCAGCAGCCCCTGCTGCTCAAGCGAATGATCGCGCTTCATCAGGCCTATCAGCGGTCGCAAGAGGAATTGCGCATCCTCGATGACCGCATGAATAGCGGCGCTCTGGAAGGTGGACCGCTGCCGTGGGAGGAGGTGCGGGATTGGTTCCAGAGCGAAGGGAATTACATCGACGCGATTGATCGCGGCGCGGAGCAACTGGGCGAGGAAATCGCCGGCGGCGGTCCGCCTGCGGCACGGTTGGAGGACAGGCTGCGGAGCCGGCACGGCGTCCGCATCGTCCATCACGGACCAGCGGACGAGCAGGGGACGCTCCGTCATTATTCGGATGAGGATCGGCTGCTGTCGATCAGCCGATCGCTGCCTCCCGAGACCTACGCCTTCCTGCTGGCCCATCAGCTGATGCGGTTGGAGATGACTGACCTGCTCACTGAGTTGGTGGACGACGCGCAACTCAGTTCGGCCACCTCGCGCAAGCTGCTTTCGGTGGGGCTCGCCAACTATTCCGCGGGCGCGCTGCTGATGCCTTACGCCGCCTTCCGGCGGGCAGCGCGCGAGCTCCGCCACGATATCGATCAGCTGAGGGAACGGTTCGGCGTGTCGTTCGAGCAGGCATGCCACCGCCTCTCGACGATGCAGCGGCCCGGCGCCCAGGGCGTGCCCTTCTTCTTCTGCCGCATCGACATGGCCGGGAACATCACCAAGCGCCATTCGGCCACGCGCCTGCAGTTCGCCCGCTTCGGCGGCGCATGTCCCTTGTGGATCGTGCATGAGGCGGTGGCAATTCCCGACAGAATCCTGGTGCAGTTGGCGGAAACGCCCGATGGCGCGCGCTATGTCTCGAAGGCGAAAGGCCTGGTGAAACCGTCAGGCCGCTATTCGCGGCCTGCCCGCCGCTACGCCGTCGCGCTCGGTTGCGAGGTCGAACATGCGCGCGACTTTGTCTACGGCGATCATCTCGATCTGAGTGGCCCCGGAAGCGCCACTCTCATCGGCACGTCGTGCCGCATCTGTCCACGCACCGAATGCGATCAGCGCGCCTTCCCCCCGGCCGCACGGGCTTTGGAGATCGACCCCGACCGGCGCTCAGTCGTGCCTTATTCGTTCCAGTAGCCGTCAGCGCCTCACCAGGCGGCAGATCGCGACCTCATACCGGGCGACCGTGCCATTCTCCTCGAACACGCGCATGACCTTCCGCATTGCTCCTGCGCCGAGCGGACGATGAGTACTGACGGGCGTTGCTGCTCCGATTGCACGGAGGGCATTGAGGAAGTCGCGAGCGCTGGCGTAAGGCTGGAGGAGTGTGGCGGTTTCGACGTGCCCTCCCTTGGGCAGGAGCAGGTCGCGAAGCGCCCCGGCGATCGGATAGGGATGCATCCCGTGTGCAAAGCCGAGCTCGTCATGCGCCGAGCGCCATTCGGCGAAGCTTCCATCGAGCATGGTCGAGAACAGCAACTGCCCGCCGGGCTTTAGCAGACGCATCAGCCGGTCCAGTCCGGCATCGAGATCTTCGAACCATTGCAGCGCCAGGTTGGAACAGATGAGATCGAACGGGGCTTCCGGCGCGTCGAAGCGAGGATGTTCGCCGTCGATCACCGCAAAGCGAAACCCGCTCCGCCCGCCGAAACGAGCGCGGGCAGTGTCCACCATCGCCGGGGCAATATCGGTCATCAGCCAGTCCGCGCCGACGACCGATTCGGACAGCGCCTCCGCCAAGAACCCGGTCCCGCAGCCGATCTCGAGCACTCGCGGGCTGGGCGGAACAGAGAAGCTTTGGACCGCCTCGGCAAGCTGTTGCGCGACCTGCTTCTGGATCGGAGCGTGCAGGTCATAGTCGGCCGCCCGATCGAACGCGGCAATGACTCGCATCTTCGCCGCTGTCATGCGGCCTCCGACAGGAATTTGCGGATCTGCTCTGCGCACCAGCCGGGCTGCGTGACCGGCAGGAGGTGGCCGCCATCGGGTCGCGTGTGCTGTCGGCGACTGGCGGCAGCCGCGAATGCGTCTGCCCTCAACTCGGGCGGTAGGATCGGATCGTCGTCCGCCTGCAGCGTCAGCATCGGTCGCGTCCAGTTGGCGGATCGACCGCGCTCGTCGGCCTCGCCGAGCAGCCGCAGATGCTGGTCGAGCAGCCGCGTGTTGGATGCCTGCGGTGACTCATCGGCACCGCATCGGTTGCGGAACTCGTCTAGGACCTGATCGGGCGCGCTTTCAAACCGGCTGACCATTCGACCGATCACGCGCGGATCGACGCCGGCACATCCGGAGCTCGCGGTGAAGCGGTCGAAGCCGTTGATGGCGATGAGCGCGCGGCAGTCGAGCGGCGGCTTGCGGAGCAGCAGCAAGCTCCCCAGCGAGTGGCCGATCGCGACGACTGGCCCCTGCGGTCGGGGGTTTTGCGGGGTTCCGAAATAGCCAAGATCAACAGCCGCGCTGGCAAACTCGCCGAGCTGGCGGCGAAGACCGGTCCAGATGGAGCCGTCGAACCCCCAACCATGAACAAAGAGCAGCGTAAATCTGGGCACGGCGGAGACAATTCCTCACTGCGCGCCCAGCTACACGATTCGCTTGGGGGGTAAAGCGGTCCAAATTGAAGTGACGCCGTTAAATCGGGTGGCTATTGGGCGCGCCATGTCAATCCTCGAACCGCACCGCAGGGGGCTTGGGCGACTGGCCGAGCGCCATCGGCTGCGCCAATTGATCCCGGCACGAGGGTTCGACTTCTCTTCGAATGATTATCTTGGCTTGGCAGCATCATCAGAACTGGGGGAGGCGGTCCGCGACGCTCTGGACCGGGGCGTTTCAACCGGGGCGGGCGGTTCGCGGCTGCTACGCGGCAACCATGAGGAGCATGAGCTTCTCGAGCGGGAAGCGGCAAGCTTCTTCGGGTCGGAAGCCGCCCTTTTCTTCTCGAGTGGGTTCGCTGCGAATGCCGCGTTGCTCTCGACCCTTCCGCGCGCCGGGGACCTGATCGTTCATGACCCGCTGATCCATGCCAGTGCTCACGAGGGCATGCGGCTGGGCAAGGCTGAAGCGCGGGCCGCGCGGCACAATGACGCAGCCGCGTTCGAGGACAGGATCCGGGCTTGGCGGGAGGAGGGCGGCCGGGGCCGGCCCTGGATCGTCGTTGAGAGCCTGTACAGCATGGACGGCGATGTCGCTCCGGTTGACGACCTTGCAGCGGTCGCCGAGCGACACGATGCCTTCCTGGTGATCGACGAGGCGCACGCCACCGGCGTCGCGGGTGATCGCGGCAAAGGTCTCGCAGCTCACCTTGAGGGCCGGGAGAATGTGCTGACAGTC